>JAIPIM010000044.1 GCA_021734725.1 Minisyncoccota bacterium
GGACCGCAACGGCCGCGGGATGCTGCGTCGTGATCGGCACCACAGGGTTGGCGGCCGACGACCGGAAGGCTCTTGAAACACTTGCGGATTCCGGGGGCCGTATAGTTTTTGCGCCCAATATGAGTGTAGGCGTGAATCTTCTTTTTCACCTGTGCGGCGAAGTGGGGCGGACGCTTGGCGAGGACTACGACGTGGAAGTGGTGGAAATGCACCACAACAGGAAAAAGGATGCCCCCAGCGGAACCGCGGCGCGGCTTGGGGAGATCCTCGCGCAGGCGACGGGGCGTGACTACGAAAAGGATGTACGCCATGGTCGTCAGGGGATGACGGGGGCGCGAGAACGCCGTGAGATCGGGATGCACGCGGTACGCGGTGGTGATGTAGTTGGTGAACATACAGTGATTTTTGCCACCGACGGCGAACGAGTAGAGCTTGGGCACAAAGCTTCCAGCCGTCAGACATTTGCGAAGGGGGCCGTGCGTGCCGTGAAATTCCTCATGGACGTGTCGCCTGGGCTGTACGACATGCAGGACGTGCTGGGGCTGAGGTAGCAGGCTCTTGCGAAATACCTTTCGCGCGAGTCGTTCGTGGTTCTTCGTTCTTAGTTTGAAACCACGCACCAGGAACCAAGAATTGCGAAATGCGAGATTTCGCTTCCCAGTGTTCAGTGGGCAGTGTTCGGGCAGCCGCAATCCGTGCTGAACACCGAACACCG
Source organism: Minisyncoccota bacterium (assembly GCA_021734725.1). Classification (GTDB taxonomy): domain Bacteria; phylum Verrucomicrobiota; class Lentisphaeria; order Oligosphaerales; family MVZH01; genus JAIPIM01. The sequence goes on from JAIPIM010000044.1 coordinate 716, forward strand.
CACACTGCACCGGACTCGCGCAAAAGCTATTTCGCAAGAGTCTACAATTCTCTACGAAGAAGGGGGAGGACGTTCAGTACCCAGTCTCTACTGTCATTGCTTTGGTTGTGTCGACGTATCGCTAATTTTCCAGACTAAGCTGCTGATTCCCAGGATGAGTGCCGCAACAGGTGACAGCCCCATGGCCAGGCGCAGTGGTATCCCATAATCGTAGAGCAGCCCCACAATGAAAGGTCCGGCCATAGCCGTTGCGCCGATACCGGCCTCCATGTACCCATAGATTTGCGACCTTGTTTGGGGGAAGTGTTTTGCGATAAGCGCGTACAGGCAGGGCGCGGTGGTACTTACGGTGAGTGCACTCAATCCCACAAGGATAAATGTCATGCGGTAAGTGGCGGCTCGCAATGTCAGCACCAGGAGGCTGGCGCCTATGCAGCCGCTCAAAGCCAGAATGAGGCGGTCGTCTAATCGCGGGTGGTACGCTGCCAGCAGCAGGCGGCCCGTTGATAATCCAAACGCCATAATGCCGAAAAGAAGACTTCCGCGGAAGTCGGTTACCCCGAAAACTGCTTGCGCCATGGGATTCAGCCAGGCAATCAACGACACAATCATCAGGCCGTGGCACAATCCCAGCAAAGGTATCCACAGCCATTCCCGGCGGCGGACACCGGGCGCCACGGAATTGTTTTCGCTGACTCGCGTTCGTGCCGCCTGTCTATGCCAGTCCACTGTCCATCGGAGGCGGACGCGGACGAGAATCAGGCAGATCAGCAGCAGGCCGGCCAAAATCACGAACGGCACGCGATAGCCCCAGGCCAGCCAACCGTTGTTCCGAGCGACATCGAGCCAGGCACCGATCAACGGTGCTGACACCACCGAGGACCCGAACCACAGTGCGGATGCCAGCGACATAACTCGACGGACATTCTTGGGAAACACGCCCGAGATCAGGGTGACTCCGGCGTTATGGCTTGCCGCGGCGCAGACACCGGCGATGACAAGTCCGGCAAAAATCATGTAGAAATTTCCGCACGCAATCACGCCCAGGGCCGCCAGCATGGAGAGGAGGGATAGGGTCAACATTCGAAGGGGGCCCTGGCGATCGGTGATACGTCCAACAAACAGACTTGCCGTCAATACGCCCACCTGGGCGGCGCCGAGGCACAGACCCAGTTCCATTTTTGACAGGCTGAAGACGTTTCGCCACGTGGGTCCCGTCACCGTGGCGGCGACAAACACCACTTCCAGGCAAATATACGTGGCGAAAAGAATGGCCGCCGACGATCTTCTGGGAATAGTATCCATGGTTTCACTTTTGCCTGCAAGAAGTATAGTTGGCCATCCCTTATTTCAAAAGTGTTTCCATCGGGAGTTTTTGGCGATCCAAACCAGCGGGGACTATCATGATCGATTATCACATCTACTGGGGTGATATGCATGACAACACGTATTCCACCGCGAAGAAATCGCGGGAGGGCATCGTAACTGCGTTGGAGCGTGCCAGGAGCCACTTGGATTTTTATGCGGCGGCGTACTACACGTCCTGGGCCGAGACGTACGAAAGCGTTGAAGACCACATTGTGCGCAGTGACGCCAAGCAGCGGATAGCGCCGGAGGACTGGAAAGATCCGGAGCGGATTGCGCGCGAGTGGGCGGACGTGCAGGACGGAACGCGGCGGTTCAATGAAGACGGGTGTTTCACCACCTTTCCAGGGTACGAATGGCAGGGTGACGCTTCGTCCGGCGACCACAATGTGTTTTTTCGGACGGAGGGCGGTCCCGTCTGTCGTGTCGACACTCTGCCGGAGCTTTACCGCTGCCTTGAGGGCTATGATGCAATCGCCATTCCGCACCACACAGCTTATCGGGTGGGCTTGCGTGGTAAAGACTGGTCCCTGCATGACGATGTACGCTCGCCCTTTGCCGAAGTGTATTCAGTGCACGGGAGTTCGGAGGTGGACGATGAATGGATCGGTTTACGCTGCAACTCCCACATGGGGCCCGGTTTTGGAGCCGGTACTTACCAGGCGGGTTTGGACAGCGGTTTGCACATCGGAGCACTATGTTCTACGGATAATTGGGGTTGCATGCCGGGGTGTTACGGCCATGGGCTTGCTGCCTGCCTTGCACCGGCGTTAACGCGTGAGTCATTGTGGGAGGCTTTTCATGCCCGACGGGTCTACGGTGTGACAGGTGATCGGATAAAACTCGATGTCCGGGTTAACGACGCCACAATGGGCAGCATAATCAAGAGTCAGGGACCGCGTCGCATTCGGGTCCACGTTCGTGGATTGGACGAACTGGATCGGATTGAGATTTTGCGTGGCGGACGTGTCATTCACACGCATTGCCACCAGGGAACCTGGCGTATCCGGCGGCCGGGGGAATGCGGGCGCTTCGTTCTTCGGGTTGAATGTGGGTGGGGGCCGCGGCCCAATGAATTACCCGTTCGAGAACGGTCTTGGGCGGGACGGGTAATAGTCTCCGGGGGGCGAATTCTCAGCGCGACCCCGTGTTGGATCTCGGAACAGCCCGGGTGCCCTGTATGTTCGGGGGCGGCCGCTGATTTTGCCCTTGTCACATCCACATCTCACGTTTCCGAGCCCGTGCAAAACAGCAATGTCTTTGAATTCAGCGCTGATCCATCAGGGATGCTCCGGGTTGAGTTGAACGGACTGTCGGCTGAAGGTACGGTTGCGGAATTTTGCTCGGGAAGTCGTGAATTGTGGTTTCGGGAGGAGGCCGTCAAGATGCTGGCCGATGAAGCCGGACTCGATCCGACGAGTGTGTCGCGACAGGATATTTACCATCACCTGGGGTATAAGGCAAAGCTTCACCGGGCAATTCCAGAGGCCGGGTATACAGCGACGGTTGATTTTGAGGATGACACGCCGCTGGAAGGTGAGACACACTATCGGGTCCGGGTCGAGCAACGCAACGGTCAGCGTGCCTGGTCAAGCCCGATTTGGGTTATGCCGGCATAGATCAGAATTCCTTACCTCAAGCAAAATTCAATGGTGCCGTTTCGTTTATTCGGTCTGCTGGCCATGCAGTCTTGCGTAAAAGCCACCGGCCGAAACCAATTGATCGTGAGTGCCATATTCAGTGATACGGCCCTCCTCCAGTGTGCAGATCAGGTGGCAACGTTTAGCCATGGAAACCCGTTGCGATACAATGATTGCCGTTTTGCCTTCGAGAATTCGTGACAGGGTGGCCTGAATACGACTTTCGGTATCGGCGTCCAGCGCCGAGGTGCAGTCGTCCAGGATGAGCACCTCAGGGTTTGTGATGAGCGCACGGGCCAGAGACAGTCGCTGGCGTTGCCCTCCCGACAGGCTCGTGCCTTTTTCGCCGATCACCGTTTCATACTTCACCGGCATGTCCATGATGAACTCGTGCAACTCCGCTGCCTTGGTTGCCGCAACAATTTCGTCGGCGCTGGCGTCGGGCTTACCGTAACAGACGTTCTCCCGGATCATCCCGCTGAAGATTTGAGCTTCCTGGGGTACGTAACCGACATTATTGCGCAATGCGCTGGAGCGAATCTTGTTGAGGGGAACGCCGTCGACCAGTATTTGGCCCCGGTCCGGTTCAAAGAGGCGCGCGAGCAGGTAAAGAAGCGTCGTCTTACCGCTCCCGCTTGGCCCCATCACGCACAGCCACGATCCTTTAGGGATAGTGATAGTGACATCTTGGAGTACGGGCGCTTGTTGCGCGGGAACGTTGTCGGGGCTTTCGTCAATGTCCTGCTCGCCAGTGTCGTTTACAGGGTAGGCGAATGAGACGTGGCGTAATGCAATGCCATGTTTCAGCGGGGTTGGGAAGTCAACGGCGTTCGGTGCGTCAACTATTTCCAGAGGCTGATCCAGGATTTGTGCGACACGGTTGAGGACAACCAGGAGGTTTGTGAAGATGACATTGAGTTGCGTCATTTGAATTGCGGGTGCGAACAGACTGGCTGTTGTGCCGTGGACGTACATCATTTTCCCGACGGTCATATTCCCGTCCAGAACGAGTTTCACGCAGAACAGGAAGATTCCGCCGGTTGACACTGCCCGAATGATTTGTGCCACACGGCTCAACCCGGCGCTGTATCGTTGTTGATACAGTGCGTCGCGCAGAAAACAGGCAGCCAGCCGGTGAAAGTTGAGTCGTTCCTGCCCCTCCCGCGCGTATGCCTTGATAGCTTTTACAGCATCCAGCTTTTGCGATGTGAGGCTGTACATGCAGGAATTAGTGTGCCGCAGTTCACGGTTGACCTCGCGGATCTTGTTGCGTGCCCGTTTAAAAACAATGGCGTAGAGCGGTACCGCGGCCAGTACGATCATACACACTCGCCATTCAACGACTAAGAGTATTGCCAGACCGACCAGAATCATGACAATGCTTTGACTTGCCCGGACAAGCGACACCATCATTTGCTGTTGTACAATTTCGACATCCGAAATGATACGTGAGAGTAGGGCGCCAGGGGTGTGCCCCATATGATAGGACAGGGAGAGTTTGAGGATTTTTTCGTGGAGATCTTCACGTAAGCGACCGGCAATCTCCCGGCCCACCTTTATGCGTGTTTGCTGGGCTACCCGAACCAGAATATTCAACAAGACCAAGGTGCACACGAACAGCACAAACAACCCGAAGAGTTCGCGGCCGGCCCCGGGTTTTCGGTCCGAAGACACCAGTCCTTGGTCAAGCCGCCGGCCCAGGCTTTGGCTGGGACGGGCATCGCCAGGCCTGCTGTTTGTCTGTGCAGCCCATACGCGCCTGTTCCCGCCCGCATCCTCCGTTTCTACTTTTTTACTGTATTCCTTAACGATCAGTACGTTGTCCACAACCAGCCGGGTGTAATAGGCCATGAGATAAACCGAACATGCGTTCAGGCCGACAAGGCTCAGGCACACCAACACCCGCCACTTATGTGGCATAAGATAGGTGCGTACGAAGCGCAAGTACGTCTGTCGGCTTGCCGGCCTCCGATCGCGTGCCCGCCGCGGTGGGCGGAATCGATAGTTGCGGTGATGAATTTTCATTGGTTTGAGGACTATTCCTCGAGAACGCCGCTGCCCATGTGTTTATTGTAAAGATCTCGGTAGCGACCGCTTGGGATACGCATGAGTTCATCATGGGTTCCCTTTTCGTCAATCTTCCCGTCCTTAAGAAGCACAATACAATCTGCATTTCGTTTTGTGCTGAGACGGTGGGCAACGACGAACGATGTGCGATTTTTCAGCAACTGGTCCATTGCTTTTTGAATGGCCTGCTCGGAATCGCTGTCCAAGGCGCTGGTTGCTTCGTCCATGATCAATATGGCCGGATCGGCAGCTACGGCTCGCGCAATCGTGATGCGCTGTTTTTGCCCGACCGAAAGTTCGACTCCTTCACTGCCAATCTTCGTGTCGTATCCGTGTGGGAGCGACGCTATGAAATCATGAATCTCAGTGACCCGGGCCGCCCGCTCGATATCATTCATTGTGGCGCCCGGCTTGGCGTACCGAATGTTTTCAGCGATGCTCACATCGAACAGCAACGGTTCCTGCAAGACAATCCCGAACTGTTTCCGCAGAGAGTCCAGCTTGATCTTATGGATATCTGTATCGTCAATAAGCAGTTGTCCGCCGACGACATCATACGCGCGCAACAGCAGAGACAGGATGGTTGACTTACCGCATCCCGTGGGCCCGATCAATGCGACGGTTTGACCGGGCGCCACGTGCAAGTCGAATCCCTGTAAGACAGGGTTGTGTTTCTCGTAATGAAAGTACACGTCATTAAAGTCAACTTTCCCATCCAGCACGGAAATCTCCTGTGCATCCGGGGCATCCTGGATCTCGGGTGGTTGGTCAAACACTTCAAAGAGGCGATCTATCGCGATGCTCACATCTTGCAGTTGTTTGGCCAGTTGTGAAAACCGGACCGCGGGCCCCAGCAGACGCATGGCGTATGCCGTGAAAGCGACCACGTCAGCATAAGACATTGATCCCTTCAGGACGAGAGCACAGCCTCCAAAAAAGAGGATAGCCCTTCCCACTCCCTGGATCAGTTGGGTGTTCATCTGGAATGTGTTGCTGGACACAAATGCCTGCTGGATCAAGTCCAGGCTGGCATCCGATTCACCACGAAATGTGCCTTGCTCGCGTTTTTCCGTGCCGAACGTTTTTACCGCAAGATTGGCCGTTAAGCGGTTCTGGACCCCACCCGACACACGGTCGAGCGCTCCTCGGTATCCGCGAGTTGCCTGCCGGATTTTGCCAATGTTGAGACGATAATTCAGAACAAAAACAGACACAACCAGCAAAAGGAGTAATGCCAGGCGCCAGCTGATCAGGAATGTCGCCGTGATGGCGAAAACAGCACTGATTAAGTCTGATACAATGTTGATCGTTTGACCGGTCAGCATGCGCTGGACTATGCCGCTGTCTCCCATCAGACGGTTGACCAGTTTGCCGGTGCTGTGTTTGCTGAAAAAACGGAGAGACAACGTGAGGAAATGGTTGTAAAGCGAGACACGGACATCGAAGACAAAGCGCTGGCCAAGATAAGCAAGGCCCAGAGTTTGGATGAACTGACAGAACGCCAGGGCGAGCGGGATGCCGAGTAAACAGGCCCCCAGGCCAAATAGAAGCTGGCGCTCCCCCTGTGTTATCACCCGGTCAATGATGGCGCGTATAACCAGCGGCGGCATCATTGACACGATCGAGATCACCGCCGTCAGAAGAATAAGCCCCTGGAGGAGTTTCCTGTAGGGGCGGAGAAAACTCAGTATTGCTTTGAATTGTTGCGTGCTTGTAGCCATGAATCGGCGCCGAATTCATGCCGCCAAAGTCCGACAGGCTTGCTCAGACGCCGAAGAGTTCCTTGGGACGCTTGTAGCAGATTTGCTTCACCAGATCCATTGCCGCGGGCAGGGGGGCCTGTCCACGTTCGACAAGTTGCCCGACAGTGTCACAGAGAGTGCGGCGGAACATCTCATTCCGTGAGCCGTATGACAACAGTTTTCGGGAGTCCGATACCATGCCCGCGAAGTTTGCCAGCAAGTCGACGGTCCCGATGTACTCCAGTTGCCTTCGCATCCCGATGGGCGAGTCGTTCAACCACCATGCCGAGCCGAGATTGACGTGTTGTCCAAACGCCCGGCAGAGCGAAGCAACGGTCGGATAGTGTGTCGGGTCCAGCGTATACAGGATGACTTTCAGTTTATTGTCGAAGCGATTCAGTAGGGGGGACAACGGTGCGACGATATCAATCATATGGTCGGAGATATCCCCACCGCTGTCCGGTCCCAGGTTTTCGCTGAGTGTGTCGCGGATGTCACGTACCGCCCCGATGTGCACTTGAAACACCCAACCTTTCTTTGCGTCCATGCGAGCACACTCGGTCAGGACGAAGGACATGAATGTGATCATATCATCTTCCGTCAGTTGTTTACCCTGACGCGCTTTTTTGAAGGCGGCGTCAGCATCCTGTTCGTCAACAGGGTATGCATATGGGACTTCGACGCCGTGGTCACTGGCGACACAGCCGTTTTCGGCAAAATAATCGTGTGTGCTTTCCAAGCCGGCAATTAGGTCTTTGACGGACTTGAACGTGGTGTTGACTCGTTTCTCCAGGCGCGCGATGTAGTCGGGCCAGTCCGGCTTAAAAATAGTCATTGCTTTGTCCGGCCGGAACGTTGGGCGGACCATGCCCACCGTTTCACCGCTGTTTAGTGTTTGGTGATGCTGCAGTGAGTCGACGGGATCATCCGTGGAGCAAATGGTCTCGACATTCATGCTTTTCATCAATGACTGGGGGCGCATGTCGGGTCCTGCCAGAATCTCCTTGCTGCGTTCCCAGATGGTCTCGCCGGTTTCTTTTGAGATTGGTTCGTCGATGCCGAGACGCCGCTTCAGATCCAGGTGTATCCACTCGTATGTAGGGTTCCCTATGAGCTCAGGGAAAACACCTGCCAGGGCCAGCCATTTATCCCTGTTGGCAGCGGTTCCGGTGATGAGGTCTTCTGGAACACCCCGCTTACGCAGGAGTTCCCAAACGTAATGGTCGGTGGCTGCTTCCACCTGCCAAATGTCCGTGTAATTATTGTTCTTGACAATTTCCTCAACATCAGCATGATTATGGGGGTCGATGAAAGGAAGGTCCTTGACCCCATTGAAAAGCTTGTGCGCGGTTGGGTTTGTCAACAGGTAATTGTCATCGAGAAATGCCATTGTGTTGTCCTTGAATGTGGTCGGGGCCGTTTGGCGTTATGATTCTTTGTCACCCGCGAATCAGGCGCAGCAGTTCATCCGTTTTTTGCTTCAGTAACTGCGGGTCTTCTTTTGTCTCCACGTTCAGTCGCAGGATGGGCTCCGTCTGGGACGGTCGTACATTGAACCGCCATGTATGATCGAATTCCATGGATAAACCATCCACTTCGTTCCGGCTTGTTGCCTGATCGGCATAATGAGCGCGGATTCTGTCGATAACGGTGTTCGCATCGTCCACGCGGCTGTTGATTTCTCCACTGCCCGGATATTTTTGCTTGCGTTCCAGGACAAGCTCGGACAGCGGTTTTTCTGTCTCGGACATCAGCAGCGTGATAACCAGCCATGGAATCATACCGGAATCGCAATACGCGAAATCACGGAAGTAGTGATGGGCTGACATTTCCCCTCCGTAGACGGCGTTTTCCTTGCGCATGCGCTCTTTCATGAATGCATGGCCGGTCTTGCCTTGCATAGGGATTCCTCCGGCCTGCTTGACGATGTCGATTGTGTTCCAGGTCATTCGCGGATCATGGATAACAACGGCGCCGTGGGCGGCTTCAAGCATGCGCTTGGCCAGAAGCCCGACGATATAATAACCGTCGACAAAAGATCCTGTTTCATCAAAAAAGAAGCAGCGATCGAAGTCACCGTCCCACGCGATACCAAGGTCTGCATTGGTCTCCGTTACGGCGTTTGCGGTGACCGGCCGATTTTCCTCCAGCAAAGGATTCGGGATGCCGTTGGGAAACGTGCCGTCAGGCTTATGTTGCAGGCGAATGAATTCGAACGGCAAATGGTGTGCAAGTGCATCCAGGATCGGCCCCGCACAACCATTTCCCGCATTGACGACGAGCTTCAATGGCTTCAATTTGTCAGGGGTGGTGAACGACAGCAGTTTCTGCACGTAAGCTTGAGTTACGTCTTCGCTTTTAGTGCGGCCGGGGGAGGGGGCCCTTTCGCCGATGTCGTTTTCGCGTACGCGGCGTTCGAGGACCTGCAGCCCCGAGTCGCCACTGATCGGTATAGCTTTCTCGCGAACAAGTTTAAATCCGTTGTATTCCATGGGATTATGGCTTGCCGTAACCATAATGCCTCCGCCCATGCCGGATCGGGATGCCGCAAAATAGACCATTTCTGTACCGCACAGGCCGATGTCACGCGTGTCGGCGCCACCATCGTTGATACCGCGAATGAGGGCCTGGGCGAGGTCTTCACTGCTGAGTCGGATGTCGCGACCGACAGCCACAGGCCCGTGCGGCTCAATCTCACTCACGTAGGCTCGGCCAAGTTTGTAGGCCATATCGTCGTTCAAATCCTGAGGGACTCTGCCCCGAATATCATACGCTTTAAAGCATGCGAGTTTATCTCCCATGGCGCCTCCTCATAGCAGGAAAGGTTTGCGGTTCAGGTCTCGAAAGAAAATACACCTGCTTCAATGAATGCAGGTTGCTGTCTCTCTCTCTTGAGTTCACGGAATCTCTCGAAAATCACTCACAAAAGATAACACGTTCCAAGGGGAATAACAACAGGGGGATCACTGGTCTCCCTGTTTTTCACGCCGGCAATGACAGAGGCGTTCAGTGCTCCAGCGAGTAGATGCGGACATCGCGGAAATGCAGCCGCAATTGTGCGGGTTCTTTGTCTGCTCGGGATGCGGGGGTGCGACCCTCCCAGCAGAGATCGAGCGTTGTGGCGTCACTGACTTTGTGGAGGCATTTCTCTTTTTCGAAGCCTTCAATGGTCTTGCCGTCCTGTCCGACCAGCTCGGCCATCAGGTAGCCCTGACGCAAGGCCCCCTGCTTGTTAAGCCGAACGCTTTCGAAGGAAACATGCAGGCGCGGCTTCTCGATCTCGAAGCGCAGCGGCGGGGTTGTCATAACCGCGTTGGCCGGGCAATACGCGTAGAACCGTCGGCGGTAATCGTAGCTGTAGACGGCATCCCGCAGGCACCAGCGCATCTCGTGGCCGACCCGGAAGGGCTTGTGCATAAAGTAAGACGACTGCAACGGAAGCGTATCCAGGTTGGATGTGTGGCGGACGGGGCGTTGCCAGTCCCTGCCGTTGCGGCTCACCCACCACTCGCAACCCAGAAAGGGACCGTGTGGAAAGCGGCCGGACTTTGGGAGGATGGGCGGCTGCGAGATGTACTTGACCAGCGCCCCCGCCCAGAACCCGTCCTGCCGGAACGGCCGGAACTTGTAGAATTCCGTTTCCGGCGGATCGTCCGCATCCGGGGTAATCAGTTGCTCGTCGGGTAGATAGGGGCCGTCGACACCGAAGCTGCCGCCCGGCGTCCATTCGAGACAGTCCGGGCTGGTGCGAATATGCAGCACACGCCGAATGTTATCGCCCATGTTATCCGCAAACCGCTTGCGGTAGGGTTGATAGGACGTTTGGTAACAGACGAATTGCTGGCCGTCCCAGATCAGGCTGAAAGCATCCTGTCCCTTGTAGACCGGTTCGCTGTTCAACTGCGACCAGCCCCCGTCATCCGTGCCGGCGAAGACGTGGAAGCTGTGTCCTGCCCCGACCGGGTTGCCGCAATCGCAGTTCATGCAGAAGATCCGGTCGCCGGCTACCGCCACGTCGCCGGCCAGCCAGCGGTTGTCGGGAGGGGGCAGCTCGAAGAGCAACTCGGCGTCGGAGAATGTCATCCCGTCTTTCGTGCGCGCCTTCCAGACCTGCGGGATGTGGGCTTCCGTGCGCCGCAGCCCGTAGACTGTGTATCCATCCGCGTCCGGAATGACATCGCCGATAACGAAATCCAACCCCTTGCTCTGGCCCGCGGCCTGCGGAGGTTCTGCTCCAAACGATACGTTTCCATAGTCGATCTGGAGTTCGTCAGCGAAAATGAATGTGTAGAGGTTCATCTGTTCTTCTCTCCCGTTTGTTGAATGTGATACAAATGCGAGGGACATCGCGGAAAAGATTAATGTGTAAAGACCCATATGTTGTTTTCTCTCTCATGTACGGTTGCCCGTCGGCTTGCCCGCGCCCGGACATGGGGGCCCCCTTGCGCTCGGCGCAATCAGCTTTCACAGGTAACGTCAATGAACAGAATAGTGACTGGTTCGCTGCCGGTGAGCCTCAATTCGAGCGTATTCGATCCGGCGCATAGAGACTGGACAGGAACCCTCCAGGCGCGCAGCTCCTCCGGGCGGCCGAGTCCGCCACGCCGGTCGAACGGATTGGGGTACGGTTCAGCGACATCGGGCGTCGAATCGATCGGGCACCCGTTGAACGTTGCCTCGATTCGGCTGCTTCCTAGCGGCGCGGCGGCTTGGACACGCAGGCGGGCGGGCTCCTGCCATCCGCCGCGCGGCGGCGCCATGTCCAGGCGGAAGGCTTCGGGTTGGTTCGGATTCAGGCGGCGCGGCAGGGCGAAACCCGGAATGCCCCAGACGTTGGAGCCGGGGCTCAGGAAGTAGTGCTGGACCGTGTCGGCCAAAATATCGGGGTTCTTGAGATCCGCGATGACGTCGAAGGGCGGTTCGCTGAAGACGGCGTCGACACGTTCGTAATTGCGCCGGTAGTACATGAAGTTGAACAGGCTGATCCCGGTCGCGCCCTGGCTGTAGGCGAGATGCGCCGACGTACGGAATTGCTCGCGGGTGGTCATGCGGAATTCTTCGATGCCGTCGCGCCATAGCCGCATTGGCGTTTGCGTGAGTTCGAGGTAGTGGTCGGCGTCCGGTGCCATCGCGACAATGTCGGGCAGACGGGTCTGCTGTTCGGTGCGGTAATGGCAGGAGAGATTGAACATGTCGACGCCGGCCGCATGCCAGCTTGCGACATTGATACCCAGGGCATCGTAAATCTCGGGGTGCTGCGGAATGCGAACGCACAGCCGGCGCCTTTGACCGGCGCGCGCCGTGCGGTCGAGCAGTTCGCGCACCCGGCGGCAGTAGGCGGTCATCAGCTCGCGTCGCTGTTCGCTGGTGGTGGCCTCCTGCGGGAACAAATAGGAGTCCCGCATGAAGTCCAGCTCGAAACCGTCGAGATCGTAGTTCTCGCACAGCTCCCGAATCAGCGCAAACTTATGCTCGCGTACTTCCGGAACGGCCCAATTGAGCACGCGGGCATGACGGGTGTGGGTGCGCAGGGAGACCTCTTTCTGAAAAACGGCCGGGTCGGTGATGTCCCGCACCCCCTCCGGATCATGTCCCAGTCGCCAGTCGCGGTGTTCCATCTGAAAGCGGCTGGCGAACAAGGTCAGCGACAGGGCGGTGTCGTACCCCGCGATCCGGCGTGAATACTCCGCGATCTGCTCGCGCGAGAAATCGAGCAGTTCTTTGCCGTGATAATCGTTCATGCGCAGCGAAATGAACGGCTCGGTGCCGCGCTGACGGCAGCGATCCACAAAGACCTGAACGACATCGCCGCCATCAAGCATATAGCGGTCGAAAATGGAGTCGCCGCCGCCGTAGCGCTCCATGACCCATTCGTAGTGTTCCCGGAAGGGCAGAACGCGGCTGCGCCACAATGCGGTCCAGCCCAGTCCCGGCTGGAGCATGTGCACATCCGCCCCGGCGTCGGCGACTTCATCCACGTCGGCCGCCATCATCTCGGGGCGGAACAGTTCTCCCTTTTTATGATACGGACTGACGCAGCTTCCGATATGCGTCAGGTCGTCGCTGTACAGGATACGCAAAGGTTGCTCGGCCGCATTCATCTTGACCTCACGGGTTATCTTCAAAATGGATCGCTTCAAACCGTTGTTCGAGAAACTCGTCCAGCCGGTCCATGCTCGTCAGCTTGCCGATGCGCTCGAAGAGCGATTGGTACGTGGCGGCGTCGTTGATTTGGGTTTGCATCAGGTGTTGTCGCAGCCGGTCTTTGAGTCGGTCGGCGGTGTCCTTGTGTTGCGGGTCGTCGATCAGATCCGTCATTTCGAACGGGTCGTTGTGCAGGTCGAACAGGTGTTCACGGCCGCCACTTACAAACCATTTGCAGCGTGGGTCGCGAACCATGTAGTTGAGATGTCCGCGGTGGCCGATTTCCGAGACGGCGACGTCGCGGAAGGGCGCATCGGGATTCCGCATAAACGGCATCAGGCTGCGACCGAACGTATCGCGGGCCGGTTTGCCGCCCGCGGCATCGATGACGGTGGCATACACGTCGATCAGTTCGACCAAGGCGTCGACGGTGTTTCCGCGTTGGATTATACCGTCGGCATCGCCGGCGGAGGGATGTGGCACAGGCATCTTGCCTGTGCTATGACCGGGCCAGCGCACGATCAGCGGAATGCCGGCGGATTCCTCCCAGAATCCGCACTTGCCGAAATTGCCGTGGCTGCCCATGTACTCGCCGTGGTCGGCGGTGAAAACGGCGAGGGTATTGTTCCACTTGCCGCGTGCACGCTGCGCGTCGATCAGTCGGCCGATCCAGTCGTCGAGCAGCTTGATCTTGCCGTAGTAATTCGCCTGGGTCCGGCGGATGTGGTCTCGATCGCAGCCTTTAACCGTTTCGGGCACGTTGGGCGCTAGGCGCATGTCCTCGGGCCGGAACATGTCGGCATACTCGCCGGGCGCGTCGAACGGACTGTGCGGGCCGGGCAGGCTGACGATGAGGAACATCGGTTGATCCGGCGGATGTCGGTTGATGTATTCGATCGCCTGGCGCGCAATATACGCGTCGGGATGGTCTTCCGGCGGGATCGGTGCCGGGCCCACGACCCGGAAGTCGCCGGTCACGAAGCGATGGCGCAAGTCATCCAGGTAGGGGCGTAACAGGCCTTTGCATTTCAGGTGTTCCGAGTACTCGGTCTGTTTCCAGGGCGTGGCGTAGGGGGAAGGAAGTTCCTGGGGATGATCGAGCGCGATGTCGGACAGCCAGTTGTCGGGCCGGATGTGAAGCTGACCTTCCGTCAGCGAATGCAGATCGCTGTAGTGATACTTGCCGATCTGGGCCGTGGAATAGCCGGCGTCCTTCATCTGGCGGAAGATGGACAGGTGGTGAGCCGGAAAGCAGTAGCGGGTCATGTTCCACCACAGGCCCGTATTGTGGGGGTAACGTCCGCTGGCCAGGGCGCAGCGCGCGGGCATGCAGACGGGACTGGTGCTGTAGCTGTTCGGGAACCGCGTTCCCTCCGCGGCCAGGCGGTCGACATTGGGCGTCTGGATTACGCGGTCCCCTGCACAGCCCAGCATGCGCGGGTTCCACTGATCAGTCAGGAAAATGATGACATCTGACGGGCGGTCCTTTTTCATGACTTCCTTTTTCGGGTTCACGTTCTTCATGTTGCAGTCGTGGTTTGGCCGGCGGATCAGAATCGACCCAGGATCGTGCGCACGACCGGTTCGATGACGTCGATCATGCGGTACGCGCCGAGGTCCGTGGGATGGGAGCCGTCGACGGTTCCTTCGTCGTCCGTCCCAAACAGCATTTCTCCGTCGATCGTCGTCAGCCCGCGCATCCCGTCGCGCCGCAGTGTCTCAATGATGCCGCGTAACGCTTTTCTTTTCTCTTCGTGCATTTCACGCATGGCCGGTCGAATCCAGGCATTGGTCCACGTGCGGTCTTCCAACACAAGGATTGGCGTCTCGGGACGCGCTGCGCGCAGAGTTCGCAGGAAGTGTTCCGCATTTTCCTCCACCAGTTCGCGACCCATGTTGGGCAATGCATCCACGACAAAAACGCAGGGATCGAGTTCGGCCAGAAACGGCGCCAGCTCGGGCTCCATGTGGGCGTTTCCGGAGAAACCGAGATTGATGACGGGCAGGTTGACGCGCCGGGACAGGATGGACGTGAGGCACATGCCCGGACGCGATGCGCCCGCGCCGTTGACGATCGATGTCCCGTAATACACGATCGGTTGCTCGGGGCGGCGTGGAATTGCCCCGAATGCGGCGCTGGACGGAATCCCGATGTCAAACGCCTCGAGCGGAGTGAAAAGCGGCAGGTAGAGTTCATAGAGACGCAACTGACCATCCAGTCCCGCGCACAGTTGCGTTTCGCCGCTGCGGTCGTTCTGCTCGTCGGGGATGTCGACCCAGCGCCAGCGCCCGGTGACGCGGTCATAACCGTACAGGTCGAATCCGGAGCGCATGACCGGGGCGAACTTGTAGGGGTGTTCGATGGGTGCGGCCATCTGCCAACGAAGACGAATTGTCTCTGCGTCGGTGGCGAAGCGAACGGTCAGACCGGTGGGTGCCAGACTGAGTGTCCAGACGATCTCGCGTACCACCCCTGCGGCGCGTGCGGGAAGGCGCTCATAAGGTGTACGAGTGTCATCCCATCCCCGTCCGTTCACGCCGCATTCGCGAGCATTGTGCCACGTAATATCGCCTGTCTGTTCAGTCATTGCGTGTCTCCAGGTTGTCTGTTGAATGTGCCGAAAGTCTGTCTGCTTCCCGGCCGACGAGCCGCTTCACGAGGCTGCGTCCGTTCGGGAGGACGCCGGCGGCACCAAGATCAACGATTCAATTTCGGGCAGACCGTCCTTGCCGGCTTGCAGCGTGAACGACTGCGGTCCTTCATCCAGGTAGATATCTTCGCTGCACACTTGCCGAGTCTCGAAGTATCCCGGGGGGGTAAAGGGACACTCGATACGGTAGGCGCGGTCACTCACGGCCAGCACGCCGTCGCAGGGATCATGACGGGCGGGCTCAATGGAGCCGGGCCCT
>JAIPIM010000045.1 GCA_021734725.1 Minisyncoccota bacterium
TGCAAAACCCCACGTGGCTCGCGTGGGGTTTTGCAAGAGCCTCATGAGTGTGGGAGGCGGTTCCACCCGGCGACCGGGAAGCTAACCTGATTAATTCATCAACCTCAAAGGCTCAACGACTCAAAGCACTATAAAAACTGGTAGTTAGTATGTTACCGTATTGGCTCTGCTCGGTTGTAAGGCTTGGTGTCACAACATAGCAGGGCACTCGTCTTCGGCGCAAATGCGCCGTCCGCAACGCTCTTTGAGTCTTAGAGTCTTTGTGGTGAATAATGCAGGCTAAAAGTTTGCATTCAACGCCACGCCGAACGTACGATCCGTCATAGGGTACCCTTCACTGTTTTCATAGTCTTCATCGAACACGTTTTCGCAGAACAGTTTGAGCCATACATTGTTCGCAATGTCCTGTTTTATGGCGACATCGACCAAATGGTAAGCGGCAATGGGGATATCTTCAAAGACCCAGTTGTCCGCTCCGATGTCGCGCGCGGTATGCGCGATCTGTTCACTTTGGAAACGGTAATCGAGCATGAGTTCCGTGCGAGGTAACGCCCGATAGCGCAGGCCGGCGGTCAGGTGGTGCTTCGCCCGGTCGTCCAGCTCTGTTTCACCGGCGGGTTCACCACCGCGGTTGTAGAATTCCTGGTAACTGTAACTGAGGTAGGCAAATAGTTTGTCGGTCAGTTCGCCGTCCAGCGACAAATCGATACCGTGACGGTGCACTTCATCCAGGTTCACCACGTAATCGCTGTACTCCAGGCCGGGGGGGACGGGATTGCCCGGGCCGGGCGTGAATTCGGAGTACGTACGGTTGTAGGCGATGTAATCATTGATGCGATAGAAGGAATATCCCAGCCGCATCTCAATATCGCGCCACAGTCTGCGTGCCAATACCACATCGTATCCGATGCCGTGTTCCGGCTCGATCCATGCGCCGGCCGGACGACCCTGGGGGTTATAGTCTCCGTGAAAATCCGGTGCATGCCAGATTCTACTTACGCCAACGGACAAGGATGTGTCGCGCAGAACGTCACTCAAGTGGGCAAGGTCATAGGTCATGAAGGATTTCGGAATGACCTGCTGCCAGTCGCGGTCAATCCATTTATCCCGTCCGGTTATGTACATGGCGCCGCTGGACTGCGACCAGTTGCTGACGGTGATGGCGGTGTTTTCGTACCGAAGTCCGGCGGTGAGCGTCAGCGCTTCCGTGATCCGCCATTTATCCTGGATGTATCCGGCGCGCCGGTCAACCCTTTGTTTGTCGTCATAGGGGGCGACCCAGTTTGCCGCACGGCCATATCCGTCATACATCCGATAGATGTCGAACCCAATGGTTGTGGTGTGGCCCTCAACCGGTGTGAACTCATTCTGCAGGGTAAGTCCCCACTGTCGCCATTCGGTTTCCCAGCTGCCGTCCCGGATACCTCTGGAGGGATCCCTTGGGTCCACGTACTCCCAGTAGGAATAATCACGATTTTCTTCGCCGTAGAAGGCCGTGGCCTTGATGAGGCCGATTGGGGTGGGCTGTTCAAGGCGCAACCTGTAGGAAACGGCTTCCTTATCCCAGCTGGGATCCTGCCATGGCGCGAAAGTCTTTAGAGCGAGAGGCGGGAACCCGGAATCATAGTCTGAAAGTACCGGGTCGTTGACAACCGGGACTTCACGGTCGGCGTCGGTGTAGCTCACCGAGAGACTGACGGTGCCGTCAGCAGGGAGGCTGTATCCCAGCCGGAGGACAGACGTATCAATGTCCGCGGCGTTATTACGGAGGTAACCGTCGGTCTGATATCTTTGCTGGTAAAAGCCGTACACGAATGCACCTATGCCGCCGTCAATGGTCAAGTGATGATTCTGAGTGTTGTACGACTTATAACTGCCGACGATCTCCACATCGGGTCGCGAGGATTCGTACGGTTCAGGCGGCTTCATTTCGATATTTACAACACCACCGATGGTTTTGCCGGGGTATAGCGCCGAGTGCGGTCCCGGCAGGATCTGTATGGTTTCGATGTTCCACAGGGGAAGAAGTGCGTAATCCACGATATGACTGCTCTTGCGTCCGCCCGTCTTCTGGATCGGGATCCCGTTGAGTGCGGTGGTGAAACGTGAGCTGTCGAACCCGCGCAGGTAGATCGAATCGTCGTCCGGCACGAGATCGGTGTGTCCGCGAAAATCAATGGTTGCATGGTGTTCGAGCAGGTCCGTGACATTTTGACAGGGAGTGGGAGTCGGGTATGTATCTGGGTGGATGGTGATTCCCGCTGGTGGCGCGGCCAATCCGCCACTCTGCCGTCTCGCGGTCACGGTCAACTCGGGGAGGTGCCGAGGCTGTTCCGGCGTCGCGGCGGTATCGGCGACGGTCTCGTCTCCGGTTGCGGTGAGGAACCCCGTCATCATCAGCGTGACTACAAGGCGTGGGAGGTGGGTCTTCACTGCCGAGTCACTCCTTTTCTGTGTCCATATTACGAAAATATATACCGTAATACTGAAAAGTGGGGAGACAACCGAAGAGCATGGGAAAAATGGGTTCTTCTCGGATATCTGTTGTGAGTTACACGGACGGACACGGACCTGGATGGGGGGTATGGGCGGTGGTTTTGTTGTGTTGTGTTTGGCGTTCTCAGTTATGGTATGACGTCAACGATGATGGGGCTTGTCCACGCATCAATGCCGTAGGCGGGTTTAACGTTCCACTTCAGGGGCATGGGAAGCGACCAGTCGATGTTGGTTGTCGTTGTCCGGGGTGGCGCGAAACGGACGTGGGCATAGTACCATGTTTTGCCGGCGGGACATTCGGTATCGGTCCACGTCAGATCTATGGTTTTCGAGTTCAATTCCCGGCGATGGACGATGTCGCCGCCGCGAATGATTTCTATGGCCTGGATGGGGACATCGCACGTTACCTTGAGCATTATTTCGGGAGCGGCGTGGCATGTGCCTTTGCCTCCCATGAAGATCGTGCCGACGCGGAAGCGTAGATCCGGGCGCAGGCCGGTGGTCGCGAAGCAGCGACGCTCGCGGAGTGCTTGGAAGAGGGATTCGCGCGAGTTTTCTTCCGCCCAGATACCGGTGAGTGCGCCGCCCAGGCCGGGGTTGCGTTCGTGGTTATCGCTGGCGCCGATGAACCCGAGATGGAAACCGCGATCCAGTAAGCCATGAACGTTCTTCACGAACTCCGGAACCCGCATGCCGTTAACCCAGCCGCTGGCGATTTCGATATTGCGTTCCACAGAGTCGTCCGTGATGTCGAAACCGCAGGGGTGGTGGTGATGAAGCAGGACGCGCTGGCCGTGCAATCTTTTTGCCAGGTCGGGCGGTGTTGGAGCTTGTCCGTCGGCCCAGGATAGAATGTGTCCTGAATCACCTGGATAAAGAACACTGCGATGGGAGTCGTACGATTCCGGGCGATCCGGATTCCTATGAAGTGTGTATTCCCAGCCGACGAAGGTTGTGAAATGTCCCGGTTCGTTGAAGTGATTGGCCAGGCGCCATCCGTACTCGCGGTCGCCGGGAGTCAGTGGTTCGGTGAAGCGTGTGGCATCGTTTTCCGTGAGTGCTGCGAAGTCCAGTTTGGCGATATCGCGCGCGACGTGGTACATCTCGTCCGGTTCCGGGTCCAGATCGTACGACAGATTGCTGTGAACGTGTGGATCGCCGAAGAACAGCAAGAATCTGTTATCTTCGGTGCCGGCTCTGGTTTTTGGGAGATGTTCGATCACGAAGGAGGGGCGGTCGGTATTGTCCGGTAACTCGACGGGGCGCGTTTCGGCGCATTGGTCGAGGCTTAGGTGATGAAGGTGGTAGGGCAGTTGAAACATGAAACTGCGCGGTTGGGTTTTTGTGGCGGCGACGATGTTTGGTGCCGTGGGGCGAGACTCCAGGACTACATGGCTTTCTCCCCGTAAAACGACAACTGGATCGCCTTGGGGGCCCGCGGGTGTAATCTTCCATGCGCAGAGTCGGCCGAGGCTTGGGTCCATGGACGAGACATCCAGTTTTTCCTCCCATAACAGCCAGACACCGTCCGTATCGCTTGCCAGGCGCGGGTAGCGTCGAAAGCCCCAGTAGGCCGCCATCCAGGGGTTCAGCGCGTGGTCGATGATCACGTTGGCGACGTCTTGCCAGCCCCTGCTTCCCAGGCATGCGACCACCAACTCCGAGGTGTAGTTCGCCGCCCCACCCGGCAGTTCGATCAGGCGTTCCCGACATCGCGCGGCATAAGGGATCCCCGCGTTGCTCACCGCAAGAGCGGGCAGTTTTTCCCAAGTGCCATTCGGCTTGGGCAGGACGCCGCGGTCTTGGGATCCATCGCTTGTCAGCAGTGCCGAGCGGATGCGGTATTCGGAATTGGAATAACAGGCCCAGACCGCCAGTATGCCATGCGTGGTTTCACACAATGCCGGATGAATGGCGAACTCGTTGGGCGTGCCAGGCAACTGTATTGGTTGCCAGCCATCGTCTTCCTGCTTCAATACCAGCATGCGGCGCGATTGCTCCTCGACTAGCAGCCAATGTGTGTCCTGGCTATCCTGCAACACCGCGAAATCGCCGCAATCGAGCGGTTCGGTTGCTTGTATACATTGCGGCGATTCACTGTTGTTGTTTGGCCGACAGCACAGTGTGCCGCGGCCCCTATCGTATTCCGTCCAGAAAATGGTCTGGCCGTCGGACTTGGGGCGGCGTGGAATGCCGCGGCAGGGCGCGTTGCGTTGAACGTCGTTGAAGCCGGTGTCCGTGACGGTCGTCGAGCAGACATGCTCGATATCGTTTTGACGCTCGATCCATGTGGCCAGACATGTCCCGGGGACTTGCGTCAAGCTTAGGTCGCACTGATAAGTGGACGGCGTTTTGTCTGGGAGAAAATGGTTGCTTTCGGCTGGCATGGTTTGCCCTTTGTTTTCGTTAGACGCCACGTGAGAAGGCATGTATCGCGCCCCGGCATCCGAAATAGGTTGCCGCGCGGCCACGTGGGGTTTTGCAAGTGCCTCAACTAGGTTGACACCGACAGGCGGTCGCCGGGTGGAACCGCCTCTCCATTTTTCTCACATAGACCATTTGATTGTGATGCGTCGCCTTATTCATTCAAGATTATTCAAAAGCCATGAAGGGCCCTTTAGGTATTGTATTTACCTTGTAGATTCCAGGGACTCCGTCCCTTCGCTGTCCATGCAGCTCCCCGTTTGGCGAGCAACAAGCACCAAGACATCCCGTCGGCCGAGGATTACGCGCGACGATTTTTATCCCGACTCTTCGGGAATTGTTGACAGGTTGCTTTCCGGCCGGTGGTGCGTGTACGTGCGAACCGGTGCCCGATGCGCTTTCGGGCATTGTATTGCTTTCGCCACAACATGTGTAACCAAAATGTGATATGTCGTGTTCTCCAGAATACGGATTCCGGGATTTTCTGGGTCCTTTGGATACTTTGGCAGAGCGAGACCAGGTAGTTGAAATAATTGTGGTCGGCGAAAAAGCGTTCAAAGGCCTGTCGCGCCAGCTTTCCCCGTTCCGCGTACTCCGCCTCGTGCTGCTTTAAGATAGCTTCGATACGGCGC
This sequence comes from Minisyncoccota bacterium, assembly GCA_021734725.1. Classification (GTDB taxonomy): domain Bacteria; phylum Verrucomicrobiota; class Lentisphaeria; order Oligosphaerales; family MVZH01; genus JAIPIM01. Next base: position 5,553 of record JAIPIM010000045.1, read on the forward strand.
GTATCTTTTTCTTTCACGAATATGCAGAATGTGTTCCAGTCGGGTCCCTCGCACGGGAGCCAGGCATCCGAGATGATGACGGGCGCGACACCCAGTTCCAGCGCCTCGAACAGCCGAAGGCTGGATGCACCGATCCCGCGCGGGCAGAGTGCGAACTTGGACTGGGCGAGGACCCGTGCGTAGTGGGACTGCATGGTTTCCTTTGCGGCATTGCGGTCGCTGGAATATGAGTAAACGCCCGTTGCATCGGTGAGATAGACGTCCTGACGCTCGTAGGTTTGGTTTATCAATGTATTACGGACCCAATTGTTGTTGGTGCCCATGAAGGAAAAGAGGTAGCGGGGATTTTTGTTGTTTTGCGATGCCTTTGCTGCTTTTCCGATTTCCGGGTTTCGGAAGCGATTCTGGAAAATGGCGTACGAGCCGGAGCGTATGCGACCGCAGCGGAGAGGTGTTTTTTCCGCGCCCGAATAAATGCCGTGCAGCACATAAACCGGGCGATCCAAAGCGGTGACGGCAAAAGTCTTGTTGTGATATGTCGCGAGGAATGCACTGTCGCGCACCAGTTTGTAATGATTCTCGTCCCTGATGTTACCCAGGAGAATGATGTCCGCTTCGGCTGGTTCGTCCACCAGTTCGTGCGTGTGCTCGCGTGCCTGGGCGTGCAGTTCCTTGAGCCTTTTCTCGACTTGTTTGAACTTTTCGGCACGCGGTGACAGGGATGTGACGAGAATCCTCATGCACTTTCAATGTTTGTTTCGGTATTCATGATCGGTGACCTGAATCCGTGAGAAAATTGGTAAAACAGTGTTGTAGTCGTTTATATGGTGTGTTTCGGGCGTCGAAGATCAACGTAAAGTACCTTACCTCAAGGAAAACTCAACTGTACCGTTTTGGCCTTTCGCTTGCACTTTGCGTGCCGGAGTTCCGTCTTAAGCGGCAGTCCTCCGGAGGCTTAAGACTACGGACCCCGAGGGGGTTGAGCCGGGGCAGACAACGGTGGCTTGGCAGAGCAACAATCCCGGACCCCACCCGCTCGCTGAAGCTTGCTGCAACTGCCGTCTAAAGACGGAACTCTGACACACCTTTTTCGCTCACCGATGTGCCGGACCCTTACGCCCGCATTTGCGTACAATAAGCTGTTTGACGATCCGTGCTGGTGGTGTGACAGGGGGTGGTGGATGACGCGGCCACGCGGCAGTTGTAACGCGGTCCTCCGGGCCGCGCGTCCGGCGCATAGGCAGGTCCGGAGACCGGCCCTGCTTTAAGGAGTCACGGCCATGTATGCGTCTCGTGTTCGTCCCCTTTGGGACCCTATGGATATTGTATTCGCCTTGCAGGTTCCAGGGACGTTGTCCCTTCGCTATCCATGTAGCTCCCCGCTTGGGGAGCACGAAGTACAAACCACAAAGAACCACGCACCACGCACCAAGGCTCATTGCCGCGGTGGGTAAGGTGGGTGATACAGATTGCAGCGGAGCGGCGATTTTGTTTTCCATGTGTTTCGTTTTCCAGGCAGGTATTTATTCACTTATCACTTATGGCGGCCGACTGGAAAATACCGTTGACCAGGGCGCTTTTCAACAGAAGCAAGGCTTTCTTTTCCGATCTATCGTATTACGTTTTAAGGCATCTTTGAACAACGATAAGCAAACGGTCGTGCTTTGTACGGCTTTTTAAGGAAAACAAGGAGAGAACGCTATGTATTTTACTGGATTCGCGGACGAAGCAAGCGGCGAACTGGATGCTCAAATTAAAGCCACGAAGGAACTTGGCTGGGAGTTTATCGAGACACGCGCCTTGTACGGTAAAAACTTGGCGTTCATCGACGACGCGACGTTTGAGAAGGTGTGTGCCAAGCTCGACGAATCGGGTGTTCGGTTCAACTGTTTCGGCAGCGGCATCGGGAATTGGGCGACGTCAATCACGGAACCTCCCGATAAGAGTTACGATGAATTGCGCCGGGCCATCCCGCGTCTGCAGCGTCTTGGCATAAAGCTTGTGCGCATCATGAGCTTTCCTGTTCCGGAAGAGGAACTGGCGGACAACGAAAAGTATGCGGACGAAGCGTTTAAGCGGCTTAAGACCATTGCTGACATGGCCGAGGATGCCGGGATTGTCTGCTGTCACGAGAACTGTTCCGGCTGGGCCAGTCTGTCGTACGAACACACACTGCGCATGCTTGAGGCGGTGGATTCCCCGAGTCTGAAGCTGGTCTTCGATACAGGGAACCCTGTCGTTCACAAGGATGTGCGAGGGGCGCCGCCGTATGACTACCAGGATTCCATGGAATTCTACCAGGCCGTGAAAGAGCACATTGTCTACGTCCATATTAAGGACGGGTACATGGAAGACGGCAAGAGCGTGTACACGTTTCCCGGGGAAGGGCATGGGTATGTTAAGGAAATCGTGGCCGATCTTTTGAAGAACGGGTACGACGGCGGATTTTCCATGGAACCGCACATGCAGGTCGTGCATCACGATAAATCCGTGAAGTCCGACGATCAGTTGCGCTATGAAAACTACGTCGAGTACGGTAAGCGGTTTCAGAAGATCGTAGAGAACGCCAAACGGGCGTAGTATTCCGTCCGGACAATTCGAGCTGGCGGGATTTTCCGTTACTTCCGAATAGGCAGATTTGCGCGCGGCATAGTAACGCGGTCCTCCGGGCCGCGCGACCGGCATATAGGCAGGTCTGGAGGCCCGCCCTACTTTTGTGGCGGCGGCACGGCGTGCCGCCTGCATGCTTGTCCCTTTCTGGGACCCTGCAGAGGTGTACTCGCGTTAGATTCCAGTATCTTCGTCCCTTTGCCATCCATGCAGCTCCCGCTTTGGGAGCAGGTTGTCTTGCCGAAGTAGGCGACTGCTGCCGGCTGTCGTCCCGACCGGCCGTTGGTCAGTGGATGAGGAGTTAGGGTTTCGCCGGTGGGGGGGATTCAGAAATTCCGAGCAAGTCCTTGACATGCCACTTTGCGCATTGTATATTCGTTCAACTGAATGAATGCAATAGCAGGAGAATGGTGTCGTGGCAACTCTTTAAGGATATCGCGCGGAAGGCCGGTGTCAGCGTTGGTACGGTCAGTGGGGTTCTGAATGGTGCGCGTAATTTTTCCGAGGAGACTCGGCGGCGTGTTCTGGATACCGCCGCGGAACTTAAGTATACGCCGAACCTGATGGCCAGGTCGATCCGGCGGAATCCGGGGTTCACGGGCCGTCCGCGGACCAACATCATCGGGTATGTCACCCGCGAGGGGAACGCGGCGGCTACGGATACCTTTACCAGCAAGCGACTGCTTCTCTTGGCTCATGTTGCCGCGGCAAAGGGCTACCACATTCTGCCGCTTCTCTACGACAGGGCTACTGCTTTTTCGTGCGCGCCGGTGCAGAACGGCTATGTGGACGGGGTGCTGGCCGGGTTGCCCGACGCGGATATTGCCCGAGCCGTGTCTCACCTTACCCCACTGGTTCTTATGGACGTGCCGTTTGATCCCCAGTTTCTTCCCGCCGTGTCGCGTGTGAATTTCGATATTTATAATGGCATGTGCATGCTGGTTCAAGACCTCAAAGAACTTGGTCACCGTAAAGCGGCCACACTTACGATAGACCAAGCCCCTCCCTTGAACTATGACGCCGCTCGCTGTCCTATTCTCGAGAAGGCATGTTGTGACCTTGATCTCCGGCTTCACCCTGATTTATCGCGCCCGCGAGCTTTGTCAGTGGAAACGCACGAGCAGGTCATGGACGACTATGCGGCGGAAGCCATTCCTTTGATTAAACGAGGGGAAATAACCGCTTTAATACTGGTTGGCGATGGGTATGCCGACAGTATTGTGCGGCGGTTACTGAGTGCGGGGGTGCGTGTTCCGGACGATGTTTCCGTCTGCGGTTTCGGTTCCACGGCGTTGTCCGGTCGGCAAACGTGTCTTCCCCTGACGACAATCGAGTATCCCTGGCGGGCAATGCTTGACGCCGCCATCGAGCTGGTGGTTGCGGAAATCGAGGGTCGCGATCACCGGCAAGGCGAAATCCTTATACGGACCGAGTTTGTACGGGGTGCCAGCACCGCCGCGTGTCCGGTAAGCAATCTTGTTCCTGCATAGGCAGCAGGAGATAAACGTAAATGTGCGCCCAACGCTCAACCAAGAACAAGGAACGAAGGACAAAGTGCACGAACGCCAAACAAAAGGAGCATGGGATCATGGGGATGAAGTCAAGCGCCGTGGACGGAGTCAGTAGGATTTTCGGGCGAAGGACAGTGAGCACCTATAAACAACATGGAGGAAACGAGATCATGGGAACCAAAGCAACTGTCGTGTTTGGAATGGTCGTGTCGATGTGCCTGGCGTGTACACTGAATGTGTGGGGCGGCTGGTCCGACGTGGTCGCGGTGCCGGTGGGCGCGGACACTTATGTCCGAGGCTATGATGACGGGAGTTATAGTGCTCGGAACTCTAACATGGGAACCCAAACGTCGTTTCATACGTACAGGACGAGCTATCGTACGGATAATCGGAAATCCTATCTGGCATTCGACGTTGACGGTATTCGGGACCTGAAGCGCAATCGGGTGGTGGATGCCGTTCTTCAGATGCGGGTGACGAATGTGAATCCTTATACTGGTCATACTACGGCGGGGGCCAGTTGGCATGGCATCACCGACAACAATGACTGGGATCTCAGCGTTCTCTCGGAAACAAGCATCACATACAACAACGCGCCGAAAAATGACTTGGGGGGCTCGTACTTCGTGAGTGACGGCGTGGTTGAGCTCGGTAATCTTTCCCATACGAGCGATCACATCGGCGAGATTCTGTCGTACGATGTGACGGATTACGTGAGCTGGGCGCTTGGTCAGAATCCGACGTTCGGTTCGGATGATGCCTACGACGAAGATGGGCTGATATCAATTCTTTGGGCGAACAGTTGGCCCGCTTCTTCCTATGTTTACTGGAATTCCAAGGAGGCGGTTGGCGAGGACGCGTTTGCCCCGGTTCTTCTCGTGACGGTAGTACCCGAGCCGGCCGTCATAACCCTCCTGGGAGCGTGTACCCTTCTCGTGGCGGTGCGGCGGCCACGGCATTGCTGAACCACATACAATTGATTGCGGTTTTAATCGAGGGGTTTCTATGAATAAACACTTCCATCGGGTCGAATCTAAAATGTGCGGAACATGTGCTGCTTGCGGCGTGGACGGAGTGACCCCTCGGCGGCGGCGGGGGCCACGTGGTTTTACGTTGATCGAACTTTTGGTAGTGATTGCCATTATTGCGATACTGGCCTCGCTGCTGCTGCCTGCCCTGCGTTCGGCTCGGGGGCAGGCGCGGAAGATTTCCTGCATGAATAACCTGCGCCAGATTATGATGGGTGTGCAGTTTTATGTGAGCGATCACGATGGATGGTGTCCTCCCGCGCTGGAGAATGCCGCGATCTGGGGTGACAATCTCTGGCCCCGTCGACTGTATAATCACGGGTACGTGGAGGCGTTGGAAATCCTGTATTGTCCGGAGGATCCGGATTGGGACGACTGCAAGTCTGGCGGGTTCAACTGGCCCGCTTATTTCTGGGCGCACACCAGTACGTATTCCATGAATGTCACGATGGGATATCCCGGATACGTTGTCAGCGGGTATCATCCCTGGCCTTGGGTGCACGGATTTTACAAGTTCAGCGACAGGGTGGTCCTGGCGACCAAGTTCTACACCAATCCCGGTTCCTCAAGCGGTTTGACGCCACACATTTTTGCGTCAACGACTCGTCACAACTGGCATGTGGGTCAATCTAATGTCGTTTTCGGCGACGGGCATGTCGAAGCACACAAGCCTCTCGAAAGCCTTCCTTTTTAACCTCCAGAATCAGTGGTAAATCATGCGATCCAACGTATTCCATTATTATCGTTTGTTTTGGCTTTGTCTGTCGTTTTGCGGTGCGGTTGTTTCCGCGGACTATATGGATCTGGGGCATGGTTATTACGCGTCAGTGAGCAACCTCACGGAGCGCGCCGTACTTGATGTTGCACGATTTGACTGGCTTTACATTCCGCATGGTCGGCCGGCCACCACGGCCGACGCCATAAATCGGCTGCGGGAATACAATCCCGACCTGAAGGTTGTGTACAGCCTGCGCCCGACGCATCACCTGGGGCATGGTCCAAGCGGGCTTGCCACGTGTCTGGATTATTGTTATGACGCCGACGTCCGCGCGGAGATCCATCGTCGGATAGAGGAAACCGTGGCTGGTCGCGAGTCACTGGCCAGGCCAGAGGCATTATACGGATGGGTGTTCTGGGAGGAACTCCCCATGTGGTTTGCCCGACCGGGCGAGAAAGACTGGATTGAGCCGTATCGGGATCGGATCGAGGAAGAGTTGGGTGAACCACTGACGTATGGTGACGAGTTGGACGCCTGGATACTGAAGACCAAATATGTAAAAGCCATGACCGAGATTCATCAGCGGGTTCACGAGCTGCATCCCGAAGCAGTCATCTTTTACCATCACCATCCGAACAAAGGGACACAGGGTTTCGAGTTCGCCGACATCGTGGGCAAGCCGTGGTGTCAAGGGTTGGTGGCGCATCACAACATCACTCGTGCGTTCGAGCGCTGGGTCGAGCGTGCGCAAGAATTGGACGCCGTTTACTTCACGCAATTGTCGCATCCCGCCGGCATGCGCGCGCAAGGGTGGGAAGGCAGCCGGAAGAACACTATCGGGTTCGACACATCCGATCGCAATCTCGGGTATTTTTTCTACTGCAGCGGGGACTGTGCATCAACGAAGGGACACTATCACCTCGAGGATCCGGTCGTACGCCGTGAATTCAAGCGGATTTCGCGAGCAGACCGAAGTCATCTGCATCTTGCCCGCTTCTGCACGCAGGGCGGTATCGGTATCGATGTTGTCGAGCGCTTTTACAGAGCGAACGGGTTAAGCGTCGATGCCGAGATTGCCTTTGCCAAGGCAAGACCGGGGGACCGTCTTCCCCTTCGGGTTACTGTCACGAATCGGCGGGAACTCTGTCACTTTGCCAACGCATTGGATGCCGTTGCCCAAAATATCAAGATCGAGGTCCGTTCACCCCGTGCCATCCGAATTTTGGAAGAACCGGTTCGACATCTGGCGCGTTTGGGACCCATGCAGTCCGCCGAGTTCAATTGGACGGTAGAGGTTGTTTCGCCGTCCGAGGATGGAGTGTTCGAGGGATTCGAGGTGGTCGCTTCATGTGAGGGGACCGATCCGATGACTGTGGATCTGAGAGGATCTCCTTGCAAGGCAGGTTCCGTGCACCACCTCAGCGGACGCAGTGGCCGGTGGCTCGAGCCCAACTGGGAGGAACAGGCGCGCCTTTGCGGGCTGCGGGTGAGCGCCGCGCACGGTCTTGTGTCGAACATAACGTTCTCCAGCGGCGGACGCAGTCTGCGCGTGGAGGGAGGGCTTATTGACGGTGAGATTCTTACGGTCTCCGCTGACGGAACGGCAGAGTTGAGCGCGGAAAATCTGTGTCCCGATACCGGACTCGTTGACGATCCGGACAAGGCAAAGCGGTTCACGAGCGGGTATTCCGTGCACTACATACCGGTGGGCCGCAGTTGTACTCCAGACCGAGACTACCGCTTGACTGTCACCGGATCCGCCGAGGATGGTGCCGGGGCCTTGGTCACCGTGTATTTTCGAGGACCGAAGACCGAACTTCATTTAATGCACAATGCTCTGCGCGGTGAAGGGTGGCAGGAAGCGACGAGGACATTCACCGCGCCGGCGGGTGCAACCGCTATTACCGGGGTACGGCTGTGGCGCTACCACCAAACGGGAGCGATCCGTTACGGAAGCGTTTCCATAACTCCGGCGATTCCGGAAAAACCCGGAAGTGTGGTCAGTCGCATTCAGGGCGATCTCCCGTTGTTAGCACCACGCGGTGCGAGCGACATTCGATGTCAGTGGGAGGGGCCCGGTGAGTTGAAGGTTCAATGCCTTGCTCCGGACACTGTTGTTGAGTGAGCCGTCGACGCCGCGTGTAGGGGGCTGGTGCCCCACCGTACTTTGGCGCGCCGGCGTAGTAACGCGGTCCTCCGGGCCGCGCGACCGGCGCATAGGCGGGTCTGGAGACCCGCCCTACTTTGTTGGGGCCGGTGCAGTGGCGGGTCTGGAGACCGGTCCTGTTTTTTTTTGCGCTTCAGCTTTCGATGCGAGTCATCATTCCGGGGATGGCTGTGGAAAAACGAGGATAAAAGCAAGGAATTATGGTCATGAGAAAGACGATTGCAAAGTTCCGCTTACGGCGGATGAGAATGTTTCTGGTTGCGGGAATGGCATGTTTCGGAACACCTTTGTTTGCCCGGGCTGGGGTTAAAGGATTTCCACCCGATCAGCCGGGCGAGATTCGTCATCCCGACGCGCTTCGGCCCGCGCCAACCGTTGTGACGCCGCATACGCCGTGGGCGCGCGACAACGGCGGTGGAACGACCAAGGCACTTTTTATCGCACCGAGGGGCGTGCTTCGCGAGGTTGTCGAGTTGTATCAGCGAACGGACCTTGACTACCGAGTGGTAGCAACTGACAGCAGCAAGGCGCTTTCCGGATCAAAGAAGGGAGCAAAGCGTTTGATCTGGGGGACCCGTCGGGCGGACGAAGTTCTGACAGACTTGGACGCGGCGCTGAGAGAGGATTACGATGTGATTGTGGTTGGTAATCTGCTTCCCGGCCTCCTCCCTGGAAAGGCATGGAATGTCATCGGCCGGCACGTACGCCGGGGTGGGGGTCTCATTGCTTGTCCGGCAAAAGGGACGGACGAAGATAATGAGTCCTTGCATAACCTTGTAGGTGAAGCCCAGGCACTGACATTTCCGAATACCGTGGGCAACGCCTTTCCGGCACCGGTCCGTGATGCCTATCTGGCGGGGTGGGGGACCGGTGAGAGTCTTCCCTTCGATACGTATACTCTCGGGCGAGGACGCGTAGTGGTGTCGCGTTATGTCCCTGGGAAATGGAGCATGGTCGTACCAGGCGTGTCGGTGCGGGACAATTTGGAGAATCGCTGTCTGTTCGATTATCAGCATGCTGTTTCGGCCCGCGTATTACTGTGGGCGGCGAGGCGTCTTCCGGGGGAAGAGATGAACCCGTTTTCCGTGAGTTCGGAGGTTACTGCGAACTCCGCCGCGGTCACGGTTGACTGGACGACGGCAGACGATCACACGGATGTCACATGGCTGGAACTAAGGGTTCGCGATAAACATAATCATGACCTTTACCGTGCAGTACTCCCCGCCAGCGAAGGGGTTCGGTTCGACGTGCCGCTCCAGGCGTTGCCAGTGGGAGAACACTTCGTCGATATCTGGTTCCGTGACGCGCGGAACCGGACATTGGATTGGCGGACAACCATGCTTTCGGTTGCCGATCCGCAGGGGATTGCGGAGCTAAGTGCAGAGCCTGACTTTGTTACGCCTGAATTGCCCGTGACGGCCGTAATCGATTTGAAGCAAAAGCTGGCGAAGGACGAATCGCTTGCACTATCGATCCGAGATTTTCACGGTCGCGTAACGGCACGCAAAGCCGTGCGAGGGGAGACTGGGGATACTTTCGAGGTCAAGGTCAACGTCGGCACTCCTCTCTCGATTATCTGTGACTTGGACGTGGAACTCTGGCGTGGCAACCGGCTTGTTGACCGGAAAGAGGCTGAGATTGCTGTTGACCAGCCGCCGAAAGGACCGGGCTGGGACGACTTTTCATGGTTGTACTGGTGTTTTCGGGATAACGTTGTGCCACAACAAGCCATGCGTAGATTGCTGCCGTACGGTCTGGATCGCGTTCTCGTGGAACGAGGGAGTGTTGACCGGCATGTAGAAGAAACCCGCCTCGTGGCCAAGACATTGAACGCAAAGTCCTATCCTTACGCCTGGGGATTGCAGAAAATACCGCATCAGATGAATCCCGACGGCTTGGTGCGTAAGATGACCGAGCTTGCCCCGAAACTGGATAAATACAGTTGCGATACCGTCAACCTGGGAGACGAAAACAGTCTCAGCCGGGACCACAAGGCGTTTTCGAAGCGGATGAAGCCCACGTTTCAGGAGGCGATGAAGGAGCAGTATGAGACTCTGGATGCGTTGAACGCCGCATGGGGGACCGATTTCACCGAGTGGGGCCAAGTGACCGGGATCGATCTCGAGGGTGCTCAAAAAATTGGTCAGCGCACGCGTTTTTTCGATACCCGTCGTTACATGGACACGATCTTTGCGCGATTCCATAAACTGGGTGTCGAAGCCGCGCAACAGGCATCCTCTCATTACCGTGTCGGATTTGAAGGCGTATGGCGGACAGAGTGGTGGCGTGGTTACGACTGGCAAAAAATAATGAGCAGTGTCAATCTGATCGGGAACTATGCATTCGCACCTGCCGAAGCGGACATTGTGGGGTCGTTCAAGCCGGACGATCTGTACTGGACCTTATGGAACGGCGCCTACATGGACGTGCACAACCGCTGGTTCCAGGGGTGGGTGCCGTGGCACTGTCTCCTGCAGGGGATGAATGCGACTGCCTGGTGGTGTTCGCTGCCCGGCAGTGCGCACGCGAACCCGTTTCATATTTTTTATCCGGATCTGCGGATAAGTCCTGAAGTACTGCCGTTTTTAGAGTCCGTTCGTGAGATTAAGTCGGGCCTGGGTAAGTTGCTGATCGGTGCGGAACGGTACGATTACGGGATCGGCATTCATTACAGCCAGGCCAGTATTTATGCCGACGCTCTTGACGATTACGGATTCAATACCCCGGGCAAAGGGGTCCCTTCCCGGATTCAGAATTCCTGGTTGAATTTTCTTTACGGTCTGGGGGACGGTGGATTCCAGGGCAGGTTTGTCTCGTACGCACAGGTCGAGCAAGGCGATTTTGGTGACGCGAAGGTGGTGATTCTTCCTTTTTCGCAGGCCATATCGAGACGGGAAG
>JAIPIM010000046.1 GCA_021734725.1 Minisyncoccota bacterium
TGCCCGGATAAGCAATGGCTGCATGGGATAGACAGCGACAGGCATCCCCCCTGGTCCCATTAAACCATGCCCCGTTGTCGTTCCCGCATATTTAGCCAGGAGAGCGGCCAACGCTTCCGTGCGCGTCAAGGGCAGGGTGGCCAGTCCCGGCAGGTAGATAAACAGGATGAGCACAATCAGGACGGGAACGGCATACTTGGGCAGTTTAGTTTCGTTGTAAATCATCGCAGCAGAAGGATGCAGGTCAGGAAATAGATAAGCGACGCTGACAAGTCATTGCTGGTCGTCACAAACGGTCCGCTGGCGATCGCGGGATCGACGTCCAGCCGTCCCAAAACGATCGGGACCACGGCACCATAACACGTTGCAAACACCATTGCATTACACATGGCGCCACCGACTGCCGTGGCGAGGATTGCCGGTGGTGGGCCTCCAGTGGCTATCCCTGTATATGTGAATACCCAGTAGATGATCCCCCCCGTGAGCAGACCGCAGGCCAGTCCCAGAAAAACGCCCACCGAAATTTCTCGCCATATAACTCGCATGAGGCGACCGTATGTCTTGTAGCCCAAAGCAATGCCGCGAATCGCAATGGCTGACGACTGAATCCCCGTATTACCGCTCATGGCCATGATGGCGGGAACGAAAATTGCTATGGTTGCCACGCCCGTGACATTGAGTATATGCCTTATGATCACGCTGTTCAGAAGGCCGGCAAACATCGTGATGAGAAGCCAGGGCAGTCGCAATCGAGCGATGCCGAAAGGGGATGCTTCCTCGGCCTCGATATCGGGCGCCCCCACCATCATGGCCAGGTCTTCATCGGCTTCTTCGTGCAGTACGTCCATGATATCGTCGGCCGTGATTCGTCCTACAAGACGGTTGTTGTGATCCACAACGGGCATGACCCACACGTCGTACCGCCGGAACTTCAGGGCGACGTCCTCCTGGTCTTCGTCGGTTAGGCAGTAGGCGTAGTCGGTTTCCATGATGGCGTTCAGGCAGTCTGTTGGTTTAGCGGTGAAGAGTTGCTGGAGGCTGACCATGCCGATAAGTTGGTCTGTATCCGGGTCGACAACATAGACAAACAGGATGGGGTCGGTGAGTTCCATGGGCACGAGTGTTTCGCGTGCTTCCTTCACCGTGGCTGTGGGCGCCATAGAGCACAGCTCGGTTGTCATTATATGCCCTGCGGTATCCTCCTCATGGTTCATCAGGGCACGGACCTCCGCGGAGGACGTCATGGCGTGCAGGACGCTGGCTTGCCGGTCATCGTCCAAGTCCAGGTCGTTCAGAAAGCGTGCGGCATTGTCCGGCGCCATTTGATCGGCCAAATGCGCGATGCGTGCTTCCTCCATATCCTCCACGACGTCGTCGACGTAGGACGATTCAAGCTCCACAATGATGTCCGATGCTGTCTGGGCATCCAGCAACGCGAACATTGTGTCTCTGTTCTCGGGGGCGAGGTCCTCCAGGAAGTCGGCGGTGTCCGCCGGGTCCATTGATTTGAGGACGCGCACCAGTTCACCCCATTTGCGCTCTTCCAGGAGTGTCTGCAAGTCTTTATAGATATAGTCTTCGTAGGGCAACGGTTATTCGTGCTCTCGTGTTATGTCGGCGCCGAGCTGCCGCAGTTTGTCTTCGATATGTTCGTATCCACGGTCAATCAGATCGACATTTCGAACGATACTGGTGCCGGAAGCACAGAGAGCGCCTCCCAGAAGGGCAATGCCTGCGCGAATATCGGGGCTGTTGAGTTGGATGCCCTGCAGGCATGCCGGCCCGCTCACGACTACGCGATGAGGATCGCAGATAACGGCATTAGCCCCCATGGCGACGAGGCGGTCGACGAAGTACATGCGCGACTCGTACATTTTTTCGAAGAACAAAACAGTCCCCCGGACCTGCGTTGCCAGCACAATGGCTACGCTCATGAGGTCAGAGGGGAACTGGGGCCAAGGACCGTCGTCAATCTGGGGAATACCCCCGCGTGGATCCGGCTTGACGTGGCGGTCTTGGTCGGCGGCAACGTGGACACGGTCTGATAAAATGTCCAATCGGACGCCCAATCGTTCAAACGCATAATCCGCCATGCAATAATGCGTTGGATCAATGCCTGTGACCGTGGCTTCACCGCCCGTGGCGGCTGCCAGTGCCAGGAAACTTCCCGCCTCCGCGAAATCCGAACTGATGGTATGATCTACGCCGGTCAGTTTTCGGGATCCCTGGATGGTAAGTGTGTTCGTTCCTATCCCCTCAATGCGAGCGCCCATGGCATTGAGCATGTGGCAGAGATCCTGTACGTGTGGTTCGCACGCGCTGTTTTGAATGACCGTTTGCCCGCTGGCAACGGATGCTGCCAGGAGAAGATGTTCGGTGGCCGTTACACTTGCTTCAGGCAGAAACATGGGGTTGCCCACAAAGCCTCTTGGAGCGGAGAAGGTCAGATAACGGTCGATGTCACATGTTGTGCCGAGTGCGGACAGTCCCACAAAATGAGCATCTAAACGGCGGCGCCCGATAACGTCTCCGCCGGGCGGCGGCATGCGCACCGTGCCTGTGCGATAAAGCAGTGGCGCTGTGAAGAGGACACCCGCGCGGATATCGGTGCATAACCTTTCCGGTACGTGCGCCTCCGTGATGTTCGCGGCAGTCAGGGTAAGTGTTTTTGCGGGCAGGTCACGTGAAATAGTGACGCCCATGGCGTCGGCAATTGAAAGCATTGTCCGGACATCGCCGATATCCGGCACATTTCGGAGGGTAACGGGTTCGTCCGTGAGCAACGCCGCGGCGATCATAGGCAGCACGGCATTTTTATTGCCGGCGGCCTGGACAGTGCCGCACAAGGGCTTGCCCCCGTTTATTCTAAGGACGCTCATTCCGTTCTTCCTCCTCCAGTGTACTCGGTCGAGGCGTCAGAATGACCCGCACCGGGCTATCCACCGCCGGTTCTGTTTTGCCCTGATTAACCACAAAGACCGTATCGTCTTCGCCCTCCGTACTGGGGATATCCAGGATGGTTTCACCGATCGAATAGGTTACCACCAGGTTCCCCTCTGTCTCAGCCACGAACATACCATCACTTATACGTGAGCCCACGAATACCCAGCCGCGCCGTTTCATGGGTTCGTTCGTCTTGCTGTTCAGAACCCATGTTTCCACAGGTTCACGAACGGTGGTCCCGTCCTTTTTCGTCCATTCCAGGTCGATGTCGACAAGGTCCCCCTGGTTCCCCTTTTCGTCCGGTCTGCGCGGTCCATTTTCCACCCCCAGAAGGAAGAGCATGGTTTGGAGCCGAAATGGGCTTGCTGCTGACGAAAGGAGACTCTCGTGCAACCGTCCTTCCGGTGTTGCTATCAGGACTTCTAACGCTCCGCTGTCGAGGTTTATGGTGGCCGGAAACGAGAGAGTACGGCTTTTTCTGTGAAGATGGATCTGCCCCAGTTTTACGTCTCCGTTGGGTAGGCGTTGGAAGCGAATGTCTCGGGGTTTGCCGGTTTGTGTGGCGGCGTCCTGGGCATCAGCTTCGGCTGTTATGACCAGAAGTCCGGACGTTGCAAGGATAGAAACAAAGCGAAAGAAGTCTACTGCGGCGGTCATGCTTTTATCTCCACTTTTTCCTGTTTTGCCGAGCGTGTCATGAGATCGCGCGCGGCCTCTTGGGGGGCTTTACCGGAATAAAGGGTTGCGTGTACTTCATCGATGATAGGGGTTTCAACATTGTGCCGGCGTGCCAGTTGATAAGCGCTGGCCGCGGTTTTTACTCCCTCGGCGACGGCCATTCCCATATCTGACTGAATGTCCGGGAGTTTACGTCCCTGCCCGAGTTTTTCGCCCACGTATCGGTTTCGGCTGTGCCGGCTGATGCATGTGGCGATCAAGTCCCCGACACCGCTGAGCCCGGCGAATGTCTCGGGTTTACCTCCCAGGACGTTGCCCAAGCGCGACATCTCCACAATCCCTCGAGTGATTAGGGCGGCTTTCGAGTTGTCGCCAAAACCCATTCCATCACAAATACCGGCTGCTACTGCAAAGACATTCTTAAGCGCGCCACCCAACTCGACGCCGATCACATCGTCCGACGTATAGATGCGCAGGTTGTCATTCATGAGCGTGTCCTGCACTTTCCGTGCGACCTCGAGCTCTGATGCCGAAACCACGACGGCTGTCGGCAGGGCCCGTGAAACTTCCTCCGCGTGACTGGGGCCGGACAGACTGGCGTAGCTGACGCTCCCCAATGTGGCCTTGACGATCTGTTGCGGACGACTCAGGGACCCCACCTCGATACCCTTGGCAACGTTGACATACACTGCCGACTCTGGGTATGGTACCGCAGCCAATTGAGAGAGTATCTGCCGCATGTATTGGCACGGCGATGCCAGGATCACAATGTCTGCATCCGCGACAGCTTCCGTCAGATTTCCGGTAAGGGTTAATTCTCCCGGCAGCGGCCGCCCGGGCAGGAAACGGATGTTTTCCCGCCTTTGCTTCATCTGTTCGATATAATCGGGGAAGGGTCCCCACAAGGTTACCCGGTGATCATTCGAGACTGCAACGAGAGCCAATGCCGTGCCCCATGCCCCGTCACTGATAATGGTGATATTCATGTGTGCTCCCGATTTCTTGAAAAACGATGTTCCTCGCCGCGCCACAGTCGCACAATATTGGACCGGTGCCGGCCAATAATCAGTAACGCAATGACGGTCAGTAGAATGACAGTTACCGGGTTCATGCTGACAACCAATGCGCTCAAAGGCAAGATGACTGCTGCTCCCAGGCTTGCCAGTGAAACATAGCCAGTTAACAGAAAAAGGATGATCCAGAGCAGAACAGCCATGACGACCGACCACGGTGCAAGAGCCAGCAGAGCCCCAATGCTCGTTGCCATGCCCTTCCCGCCTTTAAAGCGTAGAAAGACGGGCCACACATGTCCGGCAACGGCGGCTCCGGCGGCAGCTACGGGCACGACAGGGGATTCATTCAGAATCACAGTTGCGGTGACGGGTGCCAGTCCTTTCGCGAAATCCAGAAAGAAACAGGCGATACCCCATTTCCGGCCAAGGGTGCGCGTGAGATTGGTAGCCCCGATATTGCCGCTGCCGCGGGTTCGAATATCGATCCCCTTTGTCTGTGCAAGCAGGAAGCCGAAGGGAACGCTTCCGGCCACATAGGCGAGAACAACCAGAAGTATGCCAAGTGCGTATGTTTGCATGATCAGAATACGTTGTGCTTCACTGGAGTTTGTCCTGATGGTGTCGAAGCCAATGGCAATCAGGACAGCGGAACACATCGAGCCCCAGGATGGTAGCCTGTTCGTCCGCCTGCAGGATATCGACATAATCGCCGGTTTCGAGGTCCGTATACTCGGGGTCATTGTCAGCGACGAGCATTGCGGGACCGCGCAATATTTCGACTCGGATACATGACGATTCTTCGATAACCAGGTGATTAATGGGTTCCGTGGAATTGTTAAAAGCCAAACCAATACCCAGCCGAAAAAGGCTGTGTGTGATGCTGCGATAGTAACCGGTGCTGCCGAAAGGAGTGGATACGACAAGCCCGTCGCCGACAATCGGGTGGGCATATAGCTCGTCGTCGAGCCAGATGCGATAGCGTACGGCACTCGAGACGATAAGGCGATTGATGACAATGTCATTCAGCCCCACCGCTCGCTTTTCCCCGTCTTTTGTGGCTTTGATCTTTGTCAGCCGGGTGATCGGCAATTTACCATCGACCAATTGTTTCAGAATGGCTTCTTCCCCGTGGATGCGGCACTTGGGCGTGGTGCGGCTATCCCTGATGGGGCACTTCGGGATTCCCGGGTACGTGCGTTCGGCTCCCAGCAGCGCGCCATCTCCACCGTAAGAGATAACAACGTCCGGCACATTATTGTCCACTTCGATCGGCAAGTCCCGCAGAAGCGGGTAGAGGTCTTCAAGATTTCTACCACAGATTGCTGCACGCATAATGGGTAATCCGTTGTGTTATCAGGCGCCCGTCATTGAACGGACAGCACGCTATAGCATACAACCGGACAAGCGACATTTAAACCTCTTGCCGCCCGCAGTGCACCACGTCGAGTATGGCTTGGGCAGTTCGCCGGCCGATATCCCGGTGACCTCCGAGCGCACGAACGCATTTTTGCATTCCTGTTTCCACGCGTTTGCGTTGAGGGCCGCCTCGCATCACACTTTGCAGTGCGGGGCCGAGTTTTTCGGGGACCACGTCGGCTTGCAGGAATTCCGGATAAACCGCGTCGTTTACAACCACATTTACCATCGTGAAGTAAGGGACACGGACAAGCATCTTGGCCAGCCAGTAGGTGATACGGTTAAGGCGATAGACAACCACCAGTGGCAAGCCAAAAATCGCGGCTTCAACAGTCACTGTCCCGCTTGCGGCCAGGCCGGCGTCGGCCTCCTGCAACCATCTTCGTGTTTCCCCGACGACAATCCGCGCGTTAAGGCTCAGTCCGTTCGACTTCTCGTAGTTTCGCACTATATCGTCAGCTGTGGCCAGGAGGGACGAGGAGGGCAGAGGTATGACAAACTGAACGCCGTGTTCACGCTGCTGCAGCCAATGGGCTGTATCCAGCATCCGCGGCAATAAACGCTCCACCTCGCCTTCCCGGCTGCCCGGCAGTAACGCGACAACATCAGACCGACGTTCCAGCTCTCCATCCTTGAGATCACTCAGAATCTCCACCAGAGGATGCCCTACGAATTCGACATCCAGCTCGGTTGAAGCAAAGACCTCAGGCTCAAACGGGAAAATGACCAGCATCTTATCTACACGTTGCGCCAGTTTTCGTACCCGGTGTTTACCCCAGGCCCACACCTGTGGGCTGACATAATAGACGACACGAATGCCGAGCGCATGCAGTTTAGCGGCGAACCGCATATTGAATCCGGGATAGTCGATGAGCACGACACAGTCCGGACGTTCCCGGGCTGCGCGATGCACGAGTTGTCTGAAGATACGCAAGAATGTCGGCAGGTGTTTGAAGACCTCGACGAACCCGACCACGCCCAAGTTTGACGAATCTACCATGATGTCCACGCCGCTGTCACCCATGGCGGTGCCTCCCATACCGCGAATGACCAGCTCCGGTGCGAGCTGGCGGAGTTCCATGGCCAGTCGCGCCCCGTAGGCGTCACCGGAGGACTCTCCTGCAATAATCCAGAGTGTTGTTTCAGTTGAAGGCGGCATTGTCGTCGGTTCTCGGTTTCTTTATGTTGCAGACGTACACACTGCCTGTCGCCAGTTCCCCGCGGCCCGAAAGGCGTGACCCCGCACGTGCGGAGACAAGCCGAACATAACGTAGCGGTTTGCAGGCGGACCCGCCAGTCCAGTTGGCGGCGACGGGGGACGGATTTTCATTGTTGAGAGAAACCATATATTGTGAGAGCCTCGTGAGTTGACTCAACTAAGAAGTTTTCTGTACCGCAGAGAAGAATCGGCAGCGAATCAGACAACCACGGATATCATGGACAACCACGGCCTACACGTTTTAGAATACCCGCGCCTGCTCGAGTTGATTGCCAGCTTTGCGTCAACGCAATGCGGGCACAAGCGAGTACGGGCGATGCAGCCCCGCAGTTCACAGGAGGAGATTGAATTATCCCGGCATCTTTATGCAGCGCTTATGCAGCTTTGCCGTGCCGATATCGTGCTTCCCCGGTTGACCTTCAATGATGTTTCAGCCGCCTTGAATCGAGCAAGGCCGGTTGGGGCTGTGTTATCCGTGGACGATCTCCTGGCGTGTCGCCTGCTTTTGGATGCGACACATGAACTCCAAAAATTCACTGCGGGCGAGCCCTGCCGCTCTCTGCCCGCTGTCCAGGCGCTTTCGCAACGACTGGACGGTTCAAGTGATCTGTACCGAGCGTTGCGGCATACGTTCGATAAGGATGGTGAGATCCGGGACGACGCAAGTTCAGAGCTATACCGCATTCGCCAGCGCCGCCGCGCGCTGGAACGCACTATCCGCAAGCTTTTGGAAGGTATGCTACGGCAACTTGCGGGCACGGATATCCTGCAAGACCAGTTTATTACGGTTCGTAACGACCGCCATGTGGTGCCCGTCCGGAGAGAGTGCAAGAACCGTGTCCGCGGTGTTGTCCATGACCATTCCGACAGCGGCCGGACTCTTTTCGTTGAACCGGAAGAGACGCTGCCGCTGGGAAACGAACTTGCGGATATCATGCTGGAAGAACGCGACGAACTGCTTCGGATAATTGGCGAGCTGAGCGACCAGGTTCGATGCAACCGCGAGGTGTTACAGAGAGATCAAGAGGCACTCACCGTTTTTGACGCGGCTTCAGCGGTTGCCCTGTGGGGGACACAGTACGAGTGCATCCTGCCGGAGTTTGGCAATGCCCTATGCCTGCGTCACGTTCGGCATCCGTTGTTGGCCATGCAATTCCGGCAGGCCAATCGGGAGAACGAACTGGTCCCGCTGGATTTGGACCTGCGTCCGGAGTGCCGAACCCTCGTGATCACAGGGTCCAACAGCGGCGGCAAGACTGTGGCAATCAAAACCGTTGGACTTGTCGTGCTTGCCGCACAGGCCGGGCTGCCCATACCCGCCGGTGAGAACACACGGATGCCCGTCTTTTCTTACGTGTTTGCCGACATCGGAGACGAACAATCTCTGGAGGAGAATCTCA
Source organism: Minisyncoccota bacterium (assembly GCA_021734725.1). GTDB lineage: Bacteria > Verrucomicrobiota > Lentisphaeria > Oligosphaerales > MVZH01 > JAIPIM01. The sequence continues at coordinate 8,670 of JAIPIM010000046.1, forward strand.
GCACGTTTACGGGACATTTACGGCGCACCGCAACCATCCTTGAAAAGGTGACAGAGGAACCCCGGGCAAAAACACTTATCCTGCTTGACGAGCTGGGAACTGGCACAGACCCGCTGGAGGGAGGGGCGCTGGGGTGTGCTCTCCTTGAAGAGCTGTGTCGATACGAAACATTGACTGTGGCCACTACGCACCTGGGGAGCATCAAGTCCTTTGCCCATGAAGCTGATCACATGCTCAATGCCAGTGTTCGATTCAATTTAGAAACACTGGAACCCGAATACGCGATTGACGTGGGTCAACCGGGCGCCAGTCATGCACTCATGATTGCGGAACGCTTGGGGATGGATCCCAACGTCATGGAGGCTGCCCGGCTCCATTTGACGCGGGACCATCTGCAACTGGAGAGCATGCTGGCTAAGCTGGAGGAACAGCAGCGCCGGGCGGAGGTCGAGGAGCGCCAGACCCACCAGGCCCTGGAGGAGGCGGTCCAGGATCGCGAAGCCGCCAGAAGTGAGCGTGACACATTGCGGGCGGAACGCAAAAAGCTTCTGCACGAGGCGTACAAACAGGCCGAGCAGATTGTAGCCGATACACGCCGCCAGATGGAACAGCTGGTGGCCGATATTCAATCGTCAAAGAAAGTTGCCGGAGAGCGCGAAGCGCGGCGTCAAGCGCAACGGTTGGTGAGGAAGCGGTCGCAGACACTGGAAGCGGCCGTGAGCCGGACCAGGCCGCGCGCACACCAGCCCGTATCTCTCAGCGAGCTCCGGACCGGCGACGTTGTGTGGGTCGAAAAACTGCACAGCAAAGCCCATATCAAAGGAGTCTATGCAGACCGTGGAGAAGCCGTCGTGTCTCTTGGACATCTGGATTTTACGGTTGCGGCTGATCAGTTGGGACAAGTCACATCGGATCAGCCGGAGACGGACCTCCCGCGCATGCACGAATCACGACCGAAAGTTGAGGGCGCCGTGTCGCATGAACTGAATTTGGTTGGGCGCCGCGTCCACGAAGCGTTGCCGTTGCTCGAGCGGTTTCTGAACACAGCGGTTCTTGCTGGATTCGATGAGGTGCGAGTGATTCATGGGCATGGTACCGGGCGCCTGAAAGCAGCGGTGCATCAGGCGCTCACAGACAGTCGTCTGGTCCAGCGGTTTCGCGTGGGGGATTCCGGCAAGGATCCGGGCGGGGCCGGTGCAACTTTTGTGACGTTGAACACAAAATAACACGACTTGGGGGTGCCATTGCACCAAACTGGTCATTGAAGGCACCGGTCACCGGTCAATCGAAGCATGCCTGAGAGGCGTTGATTATGCCTCTGGTTGTCCGTAGTAGGCAGTGGGTCCGTGCTTGCGTCCGAAGTGCCGGTCAAGCAGATAACGGGGGATCGCCCCCTGTTCCGGCGAAAGGTTGCGGGTTAAGAAGGCCATCAACGCTACCGACTCAAGAACAACGCTGTTTTTGACAGCTGCTTGACAGTCTTTCCCCCATGAGAAAGGTCCGTGATTTGCCACTAAGATTGCCGGCATATCAATTGACGACTGATTGTCCAGGGTTTCGAGGATCACACGGCCTGTATTCGCTTCGTAGTTATCCGTCACCTCTTCCTCGGTCATGCGTCGAGTTACTGGAATGCCCCCATGGAAATGATCGGCGTGGGTGGTGCCCAGGCATGGGATGGGCGTGCAGGCTTGCGCAAATGCCGTGGCGTACGTGCTGTGTGTATGGGCCACCCCGCCGATATCCGGGCGTGCGCGATAGAGCGCCATGTGGGTAGGGGTGTCCGACGAGGGATTCAGGGTGCCCTCGATTACATCGCCTTCCAAGTTCAGAAGGACCATGGTTTCGGGAGTCAGTCGATCATACGATACGCCGCTGGGCTTGATGGCCACGATACCGCGTTCGCGATCAAGCCCGCTTACATTCCCCCACGTGTAGGTGACAAGCCCCCGCCGTGCGAGTTCAAGGTTTGCGGTGCATACTTCGTTTCGTAGCTTGTCAGCCTGCATACGGACGGCTTCGAGATGCGTGTTCAGTCTTATTCGGAAAACGTCGGGAACAGATCCGGGTATTGCCCAGACAGTTCTTCAATATTTTCAGGCGTAACCAATAAAAAGCGTTTGTCGAAATCTTTGACACTCTTCGGCTTTGCTTTATCTTCCATATCCGGATCCAGTCGGTACATCACCGCCGCAACGATATAACCCTGTTTAATGGCCTCTTGAAGCGACGGCATCTGCATGGTGTTGTACAAAGCGAGTCGCGGTGGATCTTGCATCTTCCACAGGGACAGATTTTCCACGTCCATCGGCAAACCTATGAGACTGATAATGATGTCGCATTGGTCAAGATAAGGCTCGAGCACGCGATTGTACTCGCTTGCCTGCATCATCATTTCGCCCACTGGCGGCGGCACAGCTTCTTCAGCGCCACCCATTTCCTCCATCATTCGCTTATACTCTTCGGGGAGTTCCGGACTGATAATTTCGACGACAGTAATGTCAGGGCCGAGTCCTTCCGTCAAGCCACGCAAGCGGGCCGTCTCTCCTTCCGAGGGTTCCCCAAATTCATAGCCCTTCAGAATGACGACCTCACTGTCCGCAAAGTTTTCGCTGATGTATTGCCCCAGGCGCTTCGCCGAGATTTCGGCATAACCTAACTCACGCTCCCGCAGGTCTTCGTAGTCCACTCCCCCTCCCCCCGTGAAGATTGTGCTGACAGCAAGCAGAAGAGCCACAATTGCGCACACAATGGTGACCGGTCGTCCCCACTCGACCCCTGAGCGTGCCTTTGCGAGACCAAAAATCATTCCTGCCGCGGCCAAAATCATGAGTGCGTACCACAAAAAACTCATTGTTCCTTCTCCTCGGTAAGTTCTGTACAACTGCTTTTAGGGATCACGACAAAGCCGTGAAGCAGTATCTTGATAAGTAGTATACTGGGTCGGTCGATCTTACGCAATAAAAACACTTGTTTTTTCAGTTGGATGACGAATTTATTCAGCGCACCGTTTGCAAAAGTGCACCCATATGCGTTATTCTACACTACTGTTTCAAATGTAAACAATATGCCCACGACGCTGCTGTCTGGTAACGAGTGGGGAATCGCCGAGAAGATCGGTCATGGCCCAGCTGTCGGTGCAGGTGTGAGCATTGATCATCGTCGTTCAGTATGTTTGGGAAAAGATATTCGCAGCACTCAAGAAAAGGAGAAAAACGTGAGCCGTGCAGTAGCATTAAAAAAAGATGTGACTATCAAACCGAGTAAAGCCACAGTCGGGGTATTTTGCGCGAGCGATCCTCGTATTGACGAAGAATCGCGACAGCGTTGCGTCAATATTGTGAAGCAGGTGGCGGACCACGTTGCAGACAGCATCGACAGCGTTGACGTTGTCTATGCGCCTCTTTTGGTGGACGGCGAACCGCAGGCTGATGCCGTGGCCCAACAATTCAAAGAGTCTGGCGTAAATGTGCTGATCTGCACACCGGACACCTGGGCGTTTCCACAGCTCAGCGTGCTTTCCCTGCTTTCGCATTTTCCAAAAGACATCCCCATTAATTTCACCTGCGGCAACAGTGGGCCGAAACCCGGGGTTGTTTTTGCGCATGCAATCAACGGGGCGGTAGCACAGTATGGAAAACTTTCACACCTGAATGTGGGCAGTTGGCCGGATACCGGTTCAAATCCGCCCATGAGTGAGGCAACGGGAAGGGCGCTTGTCGACTGGGTGCATGCGGCCGCAACCAAGGTTGCTCTGCGAGGACGGCGTGTCGTGGTTTTCGGTCACGACTCAATGGGTATGGAAACAGCCTTGGCTCATGTGATACCGACGCGAAATGTGTTTGGTATTGAGATAGCTCGGCTGGATATGAAGCTCCTGGCCGACATGCTGCGGAAGGAAGCCTATGATAAAAAGGAGTGTAAGGCTCTTCGCGCTTGGATCGACAAACAGCTTGGCGAGCGTCTCGAAGTGCCCTCTGAAGAAGACAGCGAGCGCTTCGATCAAAGCCTGGCGATGTATCTCATTGTCCGTGACCTCATGAATGATTTGAATGCGGTTGGCGGGGGCTTCATGAGCCAGCTCGAGTGGGGATCCGATGCGCGCGGCATACCGTTGCCCGTGGCCGACGCCATGGAATCGCTATTTAACTCGACCTTTGATCACAACGGCGTGAAACCGGTGCTGCCGTTCGCCACGGAAGCGGATGTGCAGGGCTTGTTGACGATGTTGTTTATGTCCCATCTGACCGACGGAAATCCACCGCTTTTTATGGACTTCCGGAAGGTGTGGGAACCATGGGAATTGAACGCCCTGGCCAAGGACGTTGGAGAATACGATGCCAATGCCCTGTGGGCCAAAAAAGGACTGGTTGACGGCGATAATTCTGGAAGTGCCTCACTAAACTGGGCGGCCAAACAAGGCGCCAGTGTTGCGGAAATTATGCAGAATGTCTCGATGCCTTTGGCGGATGAAGGATATTTCCCCGGTTTGGGCAATTCAGTTACATTTGTTTCTCCCGAGGGACTCGAAGGAATTGCGTCGCGGCTCAGTTACAGTGCACTGTCGAATATGTTCTCGCTTACCTGGGACGAAGCCTGTACCGTGGAACTGCCTCCGAAGCTGAGCAACGCCGTCTGCAATGCTTCAACGGCTACGTGGCCGCATACATTTGTGGTGCCCAAGTACGCGACCATGGTGGAATACAAGCAGGTACCGCCTGCCAATCACTTCCACATGGTGACCGGGCTGTCCCCCGCGCGGCTGGAATACTGGATGGATCTGGCCAATGTTCTTTCCGCGACACCGTGGGCTGCACGGCCGTCGTATTTAGAGGATACGGACCGTCCCATCCCGCTGATCTACACGCAGAACGGTGGCGAGGATGCCACCAAAATGATGCTTGGGAAGAAAATGTAGTGAGGCGACAAGCCTGAGTGGCACGCATGGTGTACATGCTGGACGACATACCGCGAATACATGGTCTGTGGAAGGAGATAAGGCGATGAAGCGTTTTTCGGAGGAACACTTGTGGGTGGACGTTCACAAGAACGAAGCCACTATTGGTATCACTGCATATGCTGCCGAGGAACTGGGCGAAATCACGTTCATTGAGTTACCGGATGTGGGATTTGTCCTCACCCAGGGGGAAACGCTGTGCGTGGTGGAATCTGTGAAGGCGGCTTCCGATATCGTTGCCCCGCTTAGCGGAAGTGTGGCGGCGGTAAACGAGAAACTCGAGAACGAGCCGGGATTACTGAATTCGGCACCGGAGGCAGAAGGGTGGATCTGCCGCGTCGAAGAAATCGAGCGGCAGGAAGTGGACGGTATGATGCGTGAAGAAGAATATGAAGCGTTCATTTCCAGTGATACGGAAAACGAGGATGAGGATGACGCTGGGTAGGGCTTGTGACGTCAGGCGGTTGATCATCGGGACAAGCGGTAGTATGTTACCTGCTTATCGCTTGGCAGTTTATCCTGAGAAATCGGTAATGTAAAAAGGCGAAAATAACCATGAAACGGACATATCAACCCTCAAATAGGTCTCGCAAACGTAAGCTCGGCTTTCGCGCACGTATGGCAACTCGCGCCGGACGTGCAATTCTACATCGTCGCCGCCGCAAAGGACGCCAACGGTTAAGCGCTTGACTTACGTGGCCGAAAAACACGGATACAGTTAATTCCTAAACCGTAGTGGCGTGCCCGGATGACTCGCTCCATTGTGGCTTCCCAAAATAACGGCGTAAAACGTGCGGCCCGTAGGAGCAAACGGCTGCGCTCGGCTCAGGAGATTGGCTTTGTCAAGAGTCGCGGGAAGCGGAGTGCGGGACGTGCATGTGCTGTTCAGGTCGTGGCAATTCCCGGGGGTCAACAAAAAACGGCCTTTGTGGTGTCACGTTACTACAGCAAGCTTGCTGTAGAAAGAAACCGTGCCCGCCGGTTATTGCGGGAAGCGTGGCGGGCCTTGGCCGCAGACGTCCGTAAGGACTGCTGGATCATTCTCCGTCCAAGGCGGGCAATGAAGCGGGCCAAAACACAGGATGTAGTATCGGAATTGAAGGGCCTGCTCAGGCAGACTGGCATGCTGGTAGGAAGATAACTTAGCCGCCATAGAGCTGTATCTGTGGCAGCATTGAAGCGGGGTAAGTTGCGGGGAAACGCAGCTTGCACCACCGACCATAAGACTGTCATGGGAATAAGAAGCGTCTGCAATCGCGGGAAAATTATGGTGCTTGTGCTGATTTGGATATATCAGCACTGTATTTCGCCATGGAAACCCGCGTGTTGCCGGTTCCAGCCCACATGTTCGGCCTATGCGCGTGATGCGATACGGCATTTTGGAATTATTCACGGCGGTTATCTTGCCTTCCGCCGAATTGTGCGATGCCACCCGTTCTACCGCGGTCCACTGTACGATCCCGTACCGTCTCCGCAAGCGTCAAACGCTCCGGAAGCATCTTTAATGGTGAACGACAGGGAGAAGACGGTCTCCCATGCGGACTGAGAATGAAGGTGACGAAACGCGCCTTGCGTGAGTAACGGGCGTTGCGAAAAAAACATAAGGACTGCCTGCCGACGTATGAATAGACGAACCATCATCGCAATGGCTTTCTGCCTTGCCGTTTTTCTCGCTTGGGGACCCCTCATGCGGCGGCTTGGCTGGGTAGCGCCGCCCAACGACGCGGAAGCCCCGCGTGACCAGGCGGAAGAACAGGCGGAGACGGTCCCTGATGCATCGGCGCCTCCTGAAGAAGCCGAGGACCAAGAGGACGAAGAGCAGCCGACCTCCCTGACACCTGAGTCACCCCCGACGATAACGTCTACCCCTTCCAAGCCGCCTGCCGCAGAGGGAGCCGTCCGTCCGTCCCAGCCGCGTTCCGTTCGTCCGCGGGAGACTGCCTATCTTACGGTGCCCGACATTTTGCAGGCGAGCGTTGATCTGCAGCGGGGAGGCATCTCCCAGGTCAGATTGATGAAGTACCTGGCGTATGACCGCGAGCAGTTAGTCAGCTTGGGCAGCTATCGCTTTCCCTATTGCGTTTTGACCGTTGCCGGTGACGAATGGAGTCTGGGGAACAATGCGGAAATTGTTCGGCGTGACGAGAGTACCCTGATTATACGTCGACGCGGCGAGCATCGCGCGGTTCTATGTGAGGAACAATGGTCCGTCGACAGCGCAGACTCCTATCGTGTTCGCTACAGCGTCACTCTCGTCAATGACGGGTCGGAAGCTCTTACGTTCCGAAATTTGGCCGTTGCAATGGGGGGGCTGACTGCGGCCAGCGGGGGCAGTTCTCCCAAACTGGCACGCGTGGGGCGCGTCGATCTTGGTGTAGAACTCTCGACGGACCTTGACAAACGACCACAGTCATACTCGGCAAAGGACGTCGCAACGTTAGGCGCTGAGCAAAGGGAGGAAATGAGCCACCAGGAGACGCAGTGGGCGGCGGTTCATAACAAGTATTTCATGTTCTACCTTGCCGCGGAGTCCGCGCCTTTTTCCGGTTGCCAGCTCACAACTACCGAAATCACGGATGCGACTGAAGACGCGTCTGATGAATGGTTGTGGGGGGTGGGATTCCTTCCACCAACAACTCTTGCGCCGGGAGAGAGGCGTACACTGGAGTTTTCAGGTTATGTCGGGCCGAAAGAGTATAAGCGGTTGCGGGCGCTCGGGCGGGGCGTTGAATCCGTCATGCGCCTGGACCTGTTCATGTTCTGGCGTACAAGCTGGATGGGCGTAATATCAATGACAATCCTGCGCAGTTTAATCTGGCTGCGGGGGGTAATTGGCCATCCCTGGGGG
>JAIPIM010000047.1 GCA_021734725.1 Minisyncoccota bacterium
CTGATTTTCGACGGGTATTGCTATGTCCAGGAATACCACCGGCACGGTTTTGTCCCCGTGCAGGAGTGTGATTTCCACGGTGTTCATGCCGTCCTTACTGAGGTCTGCCGGGACGGTCCAGGCGCGGTGTTGCTCGGGGGTGCCCAGCAGTGGCGGATAAGGGGTCCCGTAGGGTTCCGAACGATCCGGGTTTTCGGCCAGTTCGACACCGTTGAAGACCGCGCGCCAACGGCTGTTGCCGAGGTCTTCGGTGGACTGGATGCGCAGGCGGCCGTTGTGTTTCCAGCCTCCTGAGGGTGGCGCCATACGCAGTTCGAAGGCTTCGGGCGCGCCGACTGCAATGGTCCTGGGCAGCGGGAGACCCAGCCCATGGGGGCATTCCCATGGTTTGCCGAGGAAATAATGCTGCGGCTGTTGCGCCAGCCAATCCGGATCATTCATGTGTTCGAAGACCTCAAACGGCGGTTCATTGAATGGCCCGCGTGCTTCGCCGCCGTGCGACCGGTAATAGACGAAATTGAAGACACTGATCCCGTCCAGCCCGTTGGCGTACGCCAGGTGCGCCGTGGTCTCGAACTGATGTCGTGTGGTGCGGCGGAAGGTGAAATTATCGTGCTCACCGCTGGTGGCTACCGGTCCGGCAGATGTGCACTGGGTCATCTCCAGGACCATCGACGTGTCCGGAACCAGTTGGCGCAGTTCGGCGTAATCGCCATCCTGTTCGGTGAAAAAGTGGTACGAAAGGTTGACTATTTCGACTCCGGCATCAACCCACTTGGGCAGATCGATTCCGAGCCCGTCATGAGCGCACTGATGTGCGGGGATCCGTACGCAGAGCCAGCGATGGCGACCGTTGCGGGCGGTGCGATCCAGCACTTCGCGTACGCGGCCGATGAACGCCGTCATGATCTTAACCCGCTCGTTGGGCGTTGTCCTCTCCGGGTCGAAGAAGTGGGGGAAGCGCATGAAGTCAAGCTCGAAGCCGTCGATGTCGTAGTTCTCGCATTGTTCCTCGATCATGGCGAACATGTGGTCGCGTACGGCGTCGCGAGACCAGTCCAACGTGCGCTGCAGCCAATCGTTCAGGTTGGTGCCGAGTCGGCAGTCCAGGTTGTCGACGTAGAACCGGCTGATGGCGTGGGTTCCCAGGAGGTTGCCCTTGTCGTGCACGTGGTTGACGAAGTGTACATCGTTCAGGCGCAGCGAAACAAACGGCGCCTGCCCGGTTTTGCGGCAGCGGTTAATGAAAACGGTCAGTAGATCGCCGCCGTCGAGCAGGTACTGGTGCACACTGTCCGCGCCCTTCGGGTTGGTCATTGGGTCGACGCCGAAATGCTGCCGCCACCATCGCAGGTGCTCTTCGATCGGGTAGACCTTGCTTTGGTACCATGGCACCTGTCCGTGCGCCAGCTGGATAAAATGGGCGTCGACGCCCGTCTCCGCTACTTCGTCAACCGTCGCCTCGAGCATTTCGGGCCGGAAGGGTTCGCCTTTGGCGTGGTACGGACTGGTGCAGGTCAGGATGTTCGTGGTGTCGTTGCTGAACAGGACTTTGTAAGGCGCTTTCATGCCGGCTTGTCTCCTGCCTAAAACGGTTTTTGTCAGCTATGATCTCTTCATTATCCTTTTTAAAATCCCGGCCTCGGCTGCGGTCGAACGCCGTCCTCCTCGTAGCGCCAGACCTGGCCGGCAACAAGCGGCAGGAAATCGCCGCGGATGGCATAGAGTCGTCCGTTGTTAAGCTGGATTTCAATACGCAGACAGCAGTTCTTCAGTTCATTCATACACCGATCTTCCCGCCATTGCGGCATCCACTTATACGCATCTTCGCTACATGGTATGCAGTCTGCAAAGACGAAGCCCTCGATAGGGGTGCCGTCGGGCTGTGTTATCTGTACACGCGCTTCTCCGTCCGGACAGGCAACATTGATTTCCAGTTCGCCGCCTTCCCAGAACACCGACCGGGTACCAACCAGGCCAACACCGGCGCGGCTTTCGAGGTAGACCCAACCATCGCGGCGCAGCCGATAGGCCGCGATACTACCGGACCCTTGGGGGATGCGTCCATGCTGACAGGTGCAGGCAGAAGCGTACAGATCGATGTCCCCGTCCTCCGCGATTACGCAGCTGGACGGATAGACCGCACCGGCGTCAGGGTCGCCAGGCGCACCGTTCGGGATAAAGGGATCCCGCAATGTCCGCTGCCAGTGCCAACCGTTCAGACTGTACGCCAGCTGACAGTCCACATGGCCATCCATGAATTTGTGTGGACTACTTCCCGGTATATATGGCACACAGTGAAACAGCCAGAGAAGGCCAATATAATAGCCGTAATAGGGAATGACCGGCATACCGTAGGGCTCGGTCAATGGTTCGTCCAGAGCGTCGGCCTGCATAACCAATTCGGGTTCTGTGAAATACTCCCAATCCTTTGTTTCAAAGATCGAGATGCGCCGATCCGACCAGTCAGCACGCGTCGTGATACAATAGCTTCTGCGCACGTCGTTCCAGAAAACGTGCACCCCGGGATCCGGCCCCCTGCGCTGCCACTCAACCCCCTCTTTGCGAGTCCAGTGAAGCCCGTCCGGTGACACCCACAGACGCGATTCGAGGAAGTTCTTGGATGTATGAAAAACCACGAGGCCCTTGATGCGCTCCTCCGCGGGAGCGTAAGGGTCGACATAACAGGCGGGCCACTCACCGAACTCCTTGAGCGGCAAGACCTGATTCATCGCCTGTCTGTCCGGCAGATCAATGTCCGCAACGGTATCGCGACGTCGCCAATGCATACGGTCATTGCTTTCCGCCAGCAGGGCGACCCGTTTATGCGAGGAACCCGGAGGTGGAAACCCCAGGTAGGTCATGCGCCACGTACCGCTGTCGGCGTCAAAGAACACACTGGGATAGGCCCATTGTGTCTCATATTCGGGATCGCGAAATACGGATTCTTCGAGCCGTACGGGGTTCCCTATGCGGCGCTTCATATTGTCGCGCTGGCTCAGGCGCTGGTCATCGAAAAACAGAATTGTCTGCATATGCTTGTTCCTTCCCGGCTTTCCGGTTCACGACAGCGCATACTTATGTTGCTTCGACTGCTTTGCTCACGGTCATTCGCGCAGTGGTATTGGCAAGAATCAGACCGGTGACAATCAACCCGCCACCCATCACTTGGAATGCCCCCATTGTCTCCCCCATAATCAGCCACCCCGCAGCACAGCCGATCAGGGGGACCGCATTGATAAAGAGGGAGGCCTTCGCGCGTCCAACCTCATGGATGCCTTTGAGAAAAATCAGGTTCGGCAGCATGAGTGCGAAAATGGCACCATAGAGCAGGATCAGCCATCCCTTGATCTGCAGTTGCTGATAGAGCCCCAATGTTTGCTCCGGCACCGACCAGACCAGCGTCACCAGCGCCCCTACCCCAAGAACCCAGGTAATCACCACCCAAATTCCCAGTTTGGCGATGAGCGAGCGGCTCCAAATGACATATAAGGCAAGCAAGATAATGGCGACTACCACCAACCCGTCGCCCAGCGCGGTCTGCCCCGCAAACCCGGTGCCATTGCCGGTGACCACGGCAGCCATGCCCGCAAATGCGAGAATTGAACCAAACCATTGTCGCGGCCTCAGCCGTTCGACTCCAAACAGCGCGGACAGGGTTGCCACCAAAAGTGGTGTGCATCCGTAGATAAGTGCGGCGCTGGCCGTTGCCGTACGCATGATGCCCGAGGAGAAAGCCACCTGCATAAAGCCTTGCCCAATGAGTCCCAGGACCGTCAGTTTTACGGCATCCCGCCAATTTATGTGACGCCAGCGGCCAGTGTGCCAGGTTACAAAGGCAAAAAGAGCTGTTCCCAGAAGATAGCGATCGGCAGTGAACACGGAAATGGGCATGGCCTGTCCGCCCAGCTTAATGGCAATAAACACCAGTCCCCACATGAGGGCCATACAGCAAAGCAGAACATACGTCAGAACGTGATGATTATGATTGGCCGTGTCGTTCAGCACAGGCTCCCCTGATTTTGCAGATGCTCCCGCAAAAGCCGGGTATCCAGGTCGCGCGGATTCACGTTGTTACCAATCGCCAATGCCGCGGCAGCGCCGGCAGCTTCCCCGGTAATCATGCACTGCACGGTTGGGCGAATACACCCGAACGCCTCGTGGGTAGCAGAAATGCAGCGACCGGCGGTCAGCAGGTTAGGGATCCCCTTGACCGTGAGACAACAGAATGGAATCTGGAAAAACCAGCGCCGCGGATACGCTGTTTCAGGATCGTCCAACCATTCCGGGCGTGGTGTCGTATCGATCGGGTGGGCACCGAAACCAATGCAGTCCGTGAACTGACGCTGATTAAAAATGTCCTCGATATTCAAGATATAATCGCCCTGAATATGCCGTGTTTCACGGACCCCCATTTCCGGCTGATCCTGCAGGTATGCCTGTTCGAAGCCGGGGGTGGCCCAAAGCGACTTCATCCATCGCTCGAGCATTGCCCCCATGGTGACCTCCGCCCGAGTGAGGCTTTCTACGTTGATCCCGTCGCCCGTGACGGAGGGGCAGCAGATCATCACTTCTCCAGGATTCGGCGAGTTGTAGACCTGCATCCACGGTACAGCCTGACCTCGAATAACAAACGTAGACATGGCACCGCTGGCAAATTCAGACTCGGCTTCTTCCAGTGAGTAACGGGCAAAAAGCTGCTTGTCAAAATGTTCCGGGTGCTCCTTGAACCAGGCAAAGGTCCGATGCAGATCGACATTGCCAAGCTTAAAAATGACCCCCATGGCCATCATTTCTCCGGTTTTTGCCGCAGCGGCACAGATATCGTCAGCAGTTACCCCGACCGTGTACGGCGCATCGGCGCGCACCGCCAAATCACCATCGCCGGTCGCGTCGATGAACTGGCGGGCCGGAATAATCTGGCGCCCCGACTTCGATTCCAGCGCGACCCCCACAACCTGGCCGTCCTCCTGGATCACGTCGACGAGCAGCGAATGCAGCCGTAAGCCGACGTTTGCTTCATCCATCATCGTCAACAGCAGCCGCTTAAAATCGGCGACATTGGTGAAAACGTATTTGCCGGCGCGGTCGTAGGTGCCGACCGCCGACCCTGCTTGGATCAGTCGGTCCGTGATCTCTTTGGCCAGTCCTCCGGCGATTTGCACTTCCTCCGGCTCGTCCTTCAGTATCTGGAGATCCTTAGCATGCTCTCGCGGCTGGCCCGAGAACTTCATGTACATGGTTAATCCGGCGTTGCCGCGAGTCATCATACCCCCGAGACTGCCGGAAGCCTCGACCAGTATTGTTCTCGCGCCGGCGCGCGCGGCGGCCAGCGCCGCTGTCACTCCGGCGGTGCCGCCACCGGCTACCACTACATCAACCGGCGACAACACTTCGGCCTGAACTTCCGTCACGTACTTCTGCCCGGGCTGCAATTTATCGGTCATTGGCAATTCTCCACGCTTGTTGGCAGCGACCAGAGGTCCGTGAGGACGGCCCACACCATAGGCCGAGCTCGCAATCCTCCGCGCGTCCTGATGCACCATTTTGTATTGTTTTGCTCAAACAATGCTTGCGGCAAGGAACTCTGAACCTGCTTGCTTAGGTCTAGCCAACCTCGCCGTCTTCAAACCGCACCACATACTGTTTAATCGCGGCCGTTTCGTGGTTGCCATGGTACGAAACGATTATGATCTCGCCGTTCCTGCGCATGCGCAGGTCGCCGTAACCCGCGTCGTCCGTGTCCTCGTCGAGATGCAGGGGCGCGCTCCAGCTCGCGCCTTTGTCGGTCGATACCCAGAGTCCGATGTTGCGCACGTTCGGGGGTTGTGAAACCTGGATCACGCCCGTTCCCAGCAGGATGTCATCGTTCCACCACTCCGGGATGTCTTGCGCACCGCTCATGTGGCGCAGGTGCTTGAGCGTATAGATCCGCGGGCGTTTCCACGAGAGGACCTTGTCGTCGGCCTGTTCGAGCGGGCTCCAAGTACGGCCCATGTCGTGGCTGCGTGTAAGCCACGGGCGTGCACACCCCTGTAGTGTGCCGCGTGTGACGGCCACGATCTCGGTCGGCCCAACGCGCTCGATACCGGTTTCGCAGTCGAGGGTGCGGTCCCAATTGACGTCGGGGTCGATGTAATTCACAAACTGCCACGTGCGGCCATTATCGGGCGACTTGAACAGACCGGCAATGGCCTTGTGGAACGAGCCTTCGCGGCGATCCTTGTCGCGCATGCGCGAAGCGGCGTAAATCGTGTCGCCATCGACGAACGAGTCCTGCGTCAAGTCCATATGGTCGGGCGACTGGCTTTCCGGCAAGTTCTCGAATATAACCTTGCGCCAGGCGTCCCACGTGCGGCCGTTGTCGGCCGAGACGGTAATCCAGGCGCAGCCGTCCCCCACGATAGGCTGACCTTTTCCCAAGCCGCTCAGGTCCTCTTTCATGGCCGTGACGACCAGCTCGCCGCTGGGAGCTAGGTAGACGTAGGGCTCGACCGGATCATACGGCGAGCCGGGAGGGGACGGGCGGCTGGGCAACCCCTTCACCGGGGTGCCGTCCAGGCACGTATTTTTCCCCGACCATGTCCGCCCCTCATCGGCAGAAAACATGACTTCGATGTGTCCCTGCGGATCCTTCCAATGGTGCTTCGAGCGGATGTAGATCATCACCCAGGTACCGTCCTCCAGTATCTGGAGGGAGGGTCGCCCAAAGTATGATCCGTTCGGCTCGCAGATGGTGCGGACGTCCGCAATGGTCATTTCCTGGGGTGAAGGTATATCGGTATTGTTCATGTCGGTCTCCTTTTTTGACACTACCCTTAAACAAGCCAGATCGGGGAGGACCAAGCCATGTCGTTGTTGTTGTAGATCAACCGGCAATACCAGAACTCACCGTTTTCACGTTGCTCAGCGGTCCATTCGTGATTCACCTCCGTACCATTCACGGGGACCTCTTCAACCATTTCGCCATTACGGATGACCTGCAACGCATGGATCGGCTCCGCGGCTCGGGCCGACAGGCGGAATAGCCCGCTCGCGGCCGCGACCTCCTGTCCCATCGGCGCACCATTGCAGCTGAAAGTCAGTGTCAGGAGCTGTCCACTGGTAGCGAAGGTGCGGCGCGCGCGGAACGCTTCATAGAGTCCCGTGCGGGTCAGCTCCTTGACCAGCACGCCGGCCAGTGCCAGGCCGCAGTGCTCGCCTCCCCCGATGAAGCCGACGCGGGTCCCGCGTTTCAGTGCATCGAGCACGCACAGGCCATCGACAAAATCGAAGTTGTTGTCGCCGGGCACACCGGGTTGTTCGTAGCTGCCCCGTGCTGTCTGAAAGAGCTCGACGACCGGGGAGAATGTCTCATCGTGCATGTGCCATGCATAGGGGTGATAGGGATCGGCGGGGTGATGTGGAATGCCGACGATCTTCTGGTCGGCATATTGCGCCTGGAGTTTCGGCAGGGTTCCCCCGGCGCACGACGTATCAAACGGCGTATAGACGGACAGGTCTCCCGTCTCTTCCAGGTACATTGGATTCACATGGCCAAAGGGACCGCCTTCGTGGCGTTGCCCCCCGGTTCCCGTCCACTCGTAAGCGGGAATCGCGACGAATTCGCCCGGGAAATAGTAATACGCGGCGGCCTTGCGCATCACGAGCATATCCGTGTGCCACATGTCAAAAGCATGATCGGTGATTGCGCAGAAATCCGCGTGCTGCACATCCTGCGCAAAACGATAGGTCAGGTGCAGATCTTTGTTAATGGACCGTCCGCAGTTGGAGGTTGTGCCGTGAATGTGGGTCTGGCCGAACACCTGCCGGTAATCTCCCCGCTCTGTGCGAACGCGCGGCTCTTCCATGGATGGGCCAAACATGGGGGGTCGGGTAATGGGATATGGCTCGTACGACGGCGTGGGTTGCTCATCCAGTTCGATTTCCGCCAGCCCGACGCCCATCTGGCCTTTGTCGTCATTCCACTCGTTACCGCAGGTCCTTCCGTCTTCCACAAATGCGACATACAGTTTGTGAGCATCCAAACGCCAGGAGATGGGCTCGTCATCAATGAACGCATGTTGAATAAGACGCACGGGATCGGACCACAGTTTACCGTCGAGAACGCTCAGACAGAGGTCCGCATAGTTGCGATCCGGGTCGGTGCGGCCCGCGATCGGGGGTGAGCGGTACAGGTCGTCTTCCTCTGCATAGTGTATCTTTTCCACCGAGTTGTGCTTACGATACAGCACGTGTGGTACGCCGCTCTCATCTTCGAAGATTGCGCTATGTCCCGAATTAAAGGTTTGGGGGATCCCCAGGTCCTTGATGGTATACCCGCCCTTCTTGGTCTTCAGGGCGAAGTCCCGTTGCGGCGTCCATACCTGGCCGTCGTCGATATAACCGGCTTTCACCAGTCCGTAATTGGTGTAGAAAGCGCTCTGTGCGCGGCGGCGCAAATGGTCGGGGAATGAAAAATCTATCTGCCCGTTCAGCGCGTACTCCCACCCGCTGTTGGCCTGGTAGGCGGTGTAGCTTACCCAGACGCCGCCCGCGGCACGGGAATGCAGCGACGGCCAGACGCATACGGCCCCTTCGCGGCTGACGCGCAGTGGGGTGCCGATGCATTGGCCGTGTTCATCAAGGGCTTGCAGGAGAATCGCATAGTTGCCGCCCTTAAAGGCGCTGAAGGCGATGTACAGTGTTCCGTCGGGGGCCACCGCACAGCTCGGGTCATAGGCGTTGTATGTTCCATCCGTGACGTCGAACGGTTCACTGAACTGCCCGTCGATCGAGACGGCTGTTCCGCGGATGCGGGTACGCTTACCAGCCCGTTCTTCCCACGCGAGTATCCATCGGTCACCCCAGGCACTGGCTACCAGGCCACGCGCCCGTCCTTTCACGCTGATAACGCAGTGGGGCCTGCCGTCATCGTCTGTGGCATAGATCGGCCAAGCCTGCCCGTCAGGTTGCGACCACACAAGGCGGCCACCAACAAAGCAGGGCGAATAGGTGTAGGTTTCTTCTGTGGGCGCGACGGTTGCGGCATCCGGGCCGGCCTGTATGCATAGTGATTCACGTGTACCGGTTACCTGTCGATAGGCGATCTTGCGACTGTCCGTAATCGAGTCCAGGACGGGGCCGTAGCATTCGCCATCATGCCGGTTCCCGATTCCGAAGAAGCGTTTACTTTGTAATGTTGGCATGAGGATGATCTCCAGTCGGCAGTCAATATTCTTTCGGCGCAGTTTTGCGGGAAACTCAACGGCTATACCGTCACGCCCTGTTTCCGCAGTTCAGCCTGTACAGTTTCGATATTCAAAGAAGAAACGGATCCACCCTGTTGCGAAGCAACGCCCGCGGCGGTACCCGCTCCCTGCCCGACGACCATGGTGTGGACCATGACACGCAAGCGGAAGGGATCGTCGGTGCTGATGCTGCGTCCAGCCCCCATGAGCAGGCCGTCGACCTCTCGCGGCAGCAGACACCGATATGGCAAATCGGACGAATCGTCATGGCAAACCTGCATGCCCCAGGCATTCTCTCCTTTGTGCTTGACTACGCCGTCGTAGCCGACGAAACGCCCGACGGCGTCCGGTTGCCGGGCTCCGCTGGTCATCATATCCGCCGTAAATACAAAGTCGCCATCAAGATACCGCGATGTACGCACGCCCAGGTTGGCGGCGGTACCGGCGATGAAGGCGTTGGCGAAACCGGGAATGTGCCTGCGGTAAACATCGGTCACGGCAAAGGCCATGCGTCGACCGTCGGCAATGCTGCGGGTGATCGTTCCGGCGTTCAGCCCGTTGAAATGGGTGAAGCCGGTGATGACGTGGACGATGCCGGTTTGTCGCAAGGCATGCATCTGGCAGGCGTCAGTGGTATCCTGTATGCCGATGGTCTCTGGAAGTTCGCCGCTGGCCTTGGCCTGCTTGAACGCATCCATCTGCATGCCGCCACCGTGTGGAAACAGGAAGGTCCCGCACTCGTCATACTGTGCAAGTGCCTCGTTAAGCGTCCAGTCTACATCCATGTAGTCAGGAAACTGGTTGGGATTCTGGCGAAAATAGTTTACAAAGGCATCGACATCGACATTACCCAGGCGGAAGCACAGGCTGTGAAGGCCCTTCTCCTGCGTGTGCAGGGATGCGCCGGCAAACATGGCCACGTCGGCGTCGCCGGTGGCGTCGACCACGACCTTTGCGCGAATCGCCTCGCGGCCGGACTTGCTCTCGACAATCACCCCGCGCACGCCGCCGTCTTCCACGATCGCGCCGCTGGTCCACGCCTGCAGCAGCAGCTCCGCGCCAGCCTGCTCGACCAATTCCTGCAGTACCAGCTTGCCGCGCTCGATGTCGTAGATGATGTGCCCCTTGTGGTTATGCCACTTACGACCATAGCCCGTGGCGTCGGCCATGGCATCAGCGACCTCCACGGCAATACCGCCGGTAGCCAGGCGCCGGGACTGGCCCCCTGTATAATAGCAGTTGAAAATGCTGCAGCACATGCCCGCGGTGGCCACGCCGCCGAGAAAGCTGTTGCGTTCGATCAACAGCGTTTTCGCTCCGGTTCGAGCCGCGGCGGTGGCGGCGGCTACGCCCCCCAACCCGCCGCCGCAGACAATGACATCGTATTCGCCGCGCACCGGTGTTTCCCGGGCGGCTTCCTTTATCGTGTTCATGTTGTCAAATCCTTGATTGTGCTGAAAATATCCCTTCTGATACAGCCGCGCCGCGGAACCGTCACAGTGCCCGTTGAATGCGGGAGGCGTCTTTCAGCAGCGACCACACGTTGACAATGGTCGCGACATACAGGTCCGGCCCCTTGCCGCCATCGGGTGTAAAAAGTGTGGTGCCATCCACCGCCGTCACGGTCGTGATCATGTGGAATCCGACGCGGGTGTAATTATGGGCATACATGCGTTTGCCGCTCATGTCTTGCTCATTTTCCCTTGTCCAGTTCATAAAGCTCGATAACAAGTCCGCGCCGGATATGGGCGCGTAATGCTTCGGCTGCCTCCGCCATCGGTTTCTCAACGAGGGTACGTACCAGGGACTGATGATGATCTTCACCTCTGTCGCGACCGCGTCCCCATCCACGCCGGGCATTGTTCAGCATCAGGTTGCGTGTCATGACCCGGTCGTATTCTTCAAGGAGAAGGGGACTGTCCGCACACTCGATCAGGAAGCGGTGGAGTGCATGGTGTGCAGCCGAGAATGTCGATATTGCGTCGTCCCCGTTTCCAGTTATGTGGTCGCAGCTGGCGGCCAATTCATAGAGCCGTCTTTGTCTGGTTTCATCCAACTCCGGGAGAGCTCGCTCGAGGGCTGCCGTTTCCATTGTTTCCCGTACAAAGTAACGGTCGCGAACGCGCTCCGGCGTATCTTCGGGGATCCGAACTCCCCAGCGGGGCACGTTCTCGATCAATCCTTCATTTTCCAAGCGTCGCAATGCTGCTCGCAGAGTGATCAGAGAAGTATCGAACTGTTCCGCCAGTTTACGTTGGGACAGGAATTCTCCGACGGGTATCTTTCCGGCAACGATGCCGGCCCTGAGTGCGTCGAACACGGTTTGTTCTTGTGTAATTGGCATGGCGCCTCGCTTTATATAACTGTTATAACATTTAATTTAAGGGGCGCGGCGAGAGTTGCAATTTACGGGGTGCGGAATTTCATCGAATGCGCCTACCAGCGGCGTCCTTTGTAACAGACGTCGTCCATGCCTTTGCGCCATTCCTGCACGCGGGCCCATTCATCGCCATCAGCGGTCACTGGATCGAACGTACTTGGATCGAAGTCGACATAAAGTGCGTGAAACAGGTTTTCGTCACAGTTTGGGTTGGTACTGTTGTATTGGACGCCAGTGGCGCGGCGCCAGGCATCCAGATCGGCCTGCATAGCGGATACCTGTTTGGGATGGTCCGCGGCGAGGTCATGGGCCTCGCCGGTGTCTTCCGCGAGGTTGTAGAGTTCGATTCGTTCTTCATCGTAGAGTTCTACGAGCAACCAGTCGCCGTCGCGCATGGCCCCGCTGGGGCGACCGCCTTGGTTTGTGTAATGCGGGAAATGCCAGTAGAGCGGGCGGTTCGGAAAGTCGCCGCCCCGCAAACCTTGCGCGAAACTGACACCATCCAAGCCGGTTGGGACACGGGTGCCTGCCAGTTCGAGAAGGGTGGGGATCCAGTCGATGTTGTTGACGGGTGCGTCGGTAGTGCGCCCGGCGGGCACTTGGCCCGGCCAGCGAACGATAAGCGGCACGCGCTGACCGCCCTCGTAAACATAGCCTTTGCCGGCGCGATAGGGTGTATTGTGCGTGACCCGCTTGTGCTGCAATTCGGGGACATGCAGTCCGCCGTTATCGGAGGTGAAGACCACGATGGTGTTGTCAGTCATGTCCAGTTCGTCGAGCTTAGCCAGCAGCATTCCGACGGTGTCGTCGAGCGTTTCCATCAAGGCTGCGTAAACGGGTTCGAATGCGTCCTGGTTTTTATCGATCAAACGTTGCCTCGCGGTATAGGGGATGTGCGGTGTGTAATGGCCCAGGTAGGCCACAAACGGCTTGTCTCTGTTTTCTTCGATAAATCTGATGGTTTCCCGGGTCAGTTCGTATTCGGCCTTGCCGCCTTCGGTGTCCGAGGGGGTGGTTTCTTTGCCCTCCGCGGGATGATAGACATAATCGAATCCGTGCTCTGCCGGCCCCGGACTGCTGCCGATGTGCCACTTGCCGATTAGTCCGGTGACATAGCCGGCGTCCTGGAAGTAGCGGGGCCAGGTCTTGATGCTTAATGGGACATGCATCATGATTTCCGGGTGCAGCACGCGCTGTGACGGAGCGTCGGGGCGTCCCGGCAGGTAGGTTGTGAGATGCAACCTTGCGGGGTTCAGCCCGGTGAGCAGCCCGGCGCGTGACGCTGAACAGATGGCCTGGCTGGCATACGCCGAGGTGAACCGCGTGCCCTGCCGGGCCAACGCGTCCAGGTGCGGGGTGTGATGCTCGGCGCGTCCGTAGCACCCCAGGTCGTTAATACCCAGGTCGTCGCAGATGATAAAGACGATATTGGGTGGTCTGTTCACTTTTATGATCCTAATGTCTGGCGTGATTCATTGCCGATGCGGAATAGTGCCGTTCTGGTGTAAGGGTATTTAATGTACAGGATACCTGAAGCTGTGCCAGGGGAGGCGGTTATGCGATGGCTTTTCCGTCCATGGTGCCTATGTCGATTTCGATCTCATCGCGATTGGCGATACGTTCGATGCGACCGTCCGCAATCCACACTACCCGGTCGGAGGCAGCCAGCATCTTGTGATCGTGGGTTGCCGAGATAACGGTCGCGCCAAGTTCGTGTTGCAGCTCCTTCAGAAGGCCGAGTATTTCTTCACCGGTCTGCAGATCCAGATTGCCGGTGGGTTCGTCTGCCAGTATGATGGCCGGTTCATTTACCAAGGCGCGGGCGATGGCGACGCGCTGGCGCTGTCCGCCGGACAGCTCTTCCGGGCGGTGGTCGACGCGTTCGCCGAGTCCCACGCGTTCCAGGACACGTTTCGCTTTCTGCTCTGCTTCGGCCTGGTGGACCCCCGAGAAGATGAGTGGCAGGGAGACATTTCCGGCGGCGCTCAGTGTCGAGATCAAGTTGAATGACTGAAAGATGTAACCGATTTTGTTGCCGCGGAGCCACGCCAGTTTGCGCTCGGAAAGTTTGCTGATATCCTCGTTTTCCAGGACAATTTGCCCTTCGCTTGGACGGTCCAGCCCGCCGATCATATTGAAGAGTGTACTCTTACCGCTTCCGGAGGGGCCCATGATGGAGAGGTATTCGTTGCGGTACACATCAAGGTCGACCCCATCCAGCGCATGCACTTCTTCACCCTCGAGGAAATAGATACGCTTCAGACCGCGAGCTTTGATGATTACATCCGGCATCAGCAAATTTCTCCGACTTTGATATCAATGTTTTTACGATCTTGAATGCGGTCGCACTTGCCGTCGCGAATCCAGACAACGCGGTCGGAGACAGAGATCATTTTCATATCGTGTGTTGCACTGACGATGGTGACGCCGCGCTCTTCTTTCAGCCGGTGCAACAGTTCGATAAGTTCTTCACCGGTTTTAGAGTCCAGGTTGGCTGTCGGTTCGTCGGCCAGAATGATGGCGGGATCGTTGGCCAGAGCGCGAGCACATGCAACACGTTGCTGCTGCCCGCCGGAAAGCTGGGCAGGCTTATGTTTCAGCCGTTCGCCCAGCCCCACCAGTTTGAGGACCTCGGCCGCTTTTTCACGGGCATCGTCCGATGTCACGCCGGCGAAGATCATGGGCAGCATGACGTTTTCCAGGCATGTCATGACATTGACCAGATTGAACGACTGGAAGATGTAGCCGATTTTACGGCAGCGCAGCCACGCCAGTTCAAAGGCGTCAAGTTGCGCAACATCCACCTCATCAATAAAGACCTTTCCGCTGGTGGGTTTGTCCAGTCCACCGATCATATTAAAAAAAGTTGACTTACCGCTTCCGGAGGGCCCCATAATGGAGAGGTATTCTCCGGCGTAGATATCCAGTGTGACATCGTCCAGCGCCACTGTTTCCCCGGCTTTCATCTGGTAGACACGGCGGAGACCGCGCGCGGATACCACAACACGTCGCGTGTCCTCGTCGCCTATTCCATAGAGGAACTTCTTAATTGCTTCCGGAGTGGTCTTTTTCATGGTTTTTCACACCCATTGTTCTATATATCCGAAGCCAATGCGTCCGCCGGTATCATGCGGGCTGCGACGCGGGCCGGGTATATTCCGGCAACAACGGAAAGGATGATGCCGATGATAATACATGCCACCCCCGCAGTCAGGAGGATGGGAAAGCTGACGCCTGTAAAGACGGCCACGATCCCGTATGAGTAACTGTACGCAATCAACGGGAAGAAGATGCCGATAACGACTCCAAACAGCGATCCCCAGAACCCCATAAGCGAACTCTCGATCAGGAAGAGTTTAACCACAAAGCTGGAAAGGGCCCCCAGGCATTTCATGGTCGCGATTTCACGGAATCGTTCGGTCACGGACATGAGCATGGCATTGGTGATGCCGCCGACCGTGATAAGCAGCGAAATGCCGACGATCCAGTACATGCGAAAACGGGCTTCAAGGGTCCGCTCCTTTTGCCGGTCAAGCTCTTCCGGACGCAGTTCAATGCCAAGCTCGGTAATGGCGGTGCCGGCACCGGTCAGCCTGGCCTGGGCCGCCGCATCGGGTAATTCATACGCGTAGATCCTTTGATTCCCGATTTTGTTGACCAGCGCGGTGTTGAGGAGAGAACTGGCATCCCCTAAGAGGATGATTGCATCAGCACGCTGCACGGCATTCAGTGTATTGTCGGTCTTTGTTTCCGGGGCTAATTTCACTCCCGGTGCGGCGATTGCAATGACCTCGACGTTCCGTCGCATAAGGGCAGTAATAAAGCCTGTGCCAGTCTCCGTGCCGACGCCGGCTGCCACAAAAAGTGTTTTTCCTGAAACCCTTCCGATTTCGGCACGCAGGACGGCGATACTCCGCTCCATGCGACGTTCTTCCTCGGCTTCAGCCTGCATTGCTTCCCGGATATGGAAGGAGCTTATCACAGACATCAGGAACGCGATACCCAGAGCAACCCCGGTCAGTGTGATGATGGACCGTCCGAGACGGGTTTTCAGGCCCCTCATGCAAATGCCGAAAGCAACGCTCAACGGCAGGATGACTTGGTCACGAGTTTCCTGGCCTGCCATGATGGAGTCGCGCGTAATTTTCATAACGTTCAGATAACCCGTATAATATAGTGTTTTCTTCAAAAAGCCGGAATCCGGCTTTTCAGCGGACGGTTGGCGGTATTACCATCAAAAAAAGCGGTTACAGTGCCCCATAAGAAGGGCAAAGAACAACTCGGAAAAATGCGGCGGTGTCCGCGCATTTTTCCATAATAGGAGGCTTCCGACTTGGGCGGCATGAAATTGTTTTCGATTTCATGCCGCCCAAGTCCGACAGGCTCCTAGACCCAGATTAAGCGGACCTCGGGCTCGCGTGTGATTTCTTTGATTTTGATGGACTTTTTCACGGATAGAGGTTCTCTGAAGATATCAGAGGCCGGGATGAATCAACCCGAAGCGTTTTTGCCTTCCGTTGTTCCT
>JAIPIM010000048.1 GCA_021734725.1 Minisyncoccota bacterium
CACATCACGCACAAGCAACGGATCCCGCACCACGTATCGCGACACATTCCGCACTACCGACAGCAATCCACGCCCCAGCCCTTCCGGCCGCCGTCCCAGTACGGCCAGCGCCAGGGTACGACGCAGCAAACGCACGTGCCACGGAGACAACCCAACCTGTCGGCCCCAACACATCACCGACCAGATGTGATCCCCCGCGGTGCGCCAATACACTGGGTTGTCGCGACGTGACATATTGCGAGCGTGCCGACGCCGTATCGCCACAGGCCGGTCGGTGCACCCCCCGGCCAACCGACACACGGCCGCCATCTTCAGCCACATCGCGGTGTCTGCGGAGAAATGCAGAGACTCGTCAAAAAAGCCGACAATCGAGAAAATGTCCCGCCGCACCGTGATCCCGTCGGTGCAAAACTCCCCTTTCCCTCCACACACAAGTTTCTGGAAAAGTTTTTCTGGTTCGACTCTCCCTCTCACGGTGGTCAACTCCGGATTCCCCCAAGGCGCTTCCGTGTAATCTTCCTCCAGCGCGAGGCGAACCGCGCTGTACACGCCGTCGAGACTCTCGTCAGACGCCAGTAACGGAAGATCGTCGGCAAAGCGGTTCGACAAATAGGTGTCGTCGGCATCCAACAGAGCAATATAACGCCCGCGAGCTTCACGGATCCCCCGGTTGCGACTGGCGGACTGACCATGATTAAAGCCGTCAGCATGCCGCAGAACACGAACTTTGGCATGATCTGCCTCCAGACGACTGCAAACTCCAGGGGTCCCGTCCGTGGACCCGTCTTCTACAACAAGAACCTCCAGCACAGCAGGAAGAGGCACGGCGGACAGCACAGCCTCATCCAAAAACGCTTCCGCATTGTACGCCGGAATAATGACGCTGACTGTGTTTTCCGTCGACCGCATAAATCCAATCCTTGTCCCTCTTTAAGAATCTTACAAACTGGTTCGGTGTCCTTTGCTCAACAAAGTGCGAAGAACCACGAACCAAGAACAAGACGGTCGAACTTCAGTATTTCGCGCAAGCCTTTGCCCCGTCTCAAGCATCAAGAAGCCCCGCCACTTTTTCCAGAACCCCTTCCACCGGCAAAGTCCGCAAACAAGGCCGCCCCCAGAAACAACTTTTCGCATTCCACCGATTGCAACAGTTGGCACAATCCGCGTAATCGGGATGGGTCACTACCGCCACGCGGTCAGACGGCCCCAATGGACGACTCCGGGTAACACTTGTGGGTCCGAAACAACCTACAACCCGCGAGCCGCCAGCCGCCGCAATGTGCATGGGGCCGGTATCCGCGGAAACAACGATAGTTGCACATGACAGGACAGCTGCAAGTTTGCGGACATCGGGGATGCCTTCCAAACGGACGGCCTCCACCTTGCTTTCCCGCACCAACACATCCGCCATAGCCTGCTCGGACGCACCGAGAAGCAACGCCACGTTATCGGGAAAACGTTCCTGCAGACCACCGGCTAAGTCGCGCACCAGTGCCGCCGGCAAACTCTTCAGCGCCTTCTCCGGCACCCAGCCCGGGTGGATGAGTGCAAACTTATGCGGCGTCAACCCCCGTTCCGCCAGCCAGCCACAAGCCCATGACTCTTCCTCCGGCTGTATAAATAATTCAGGCATGGCCTTTATATCCACGTCGTAGCCGAGGCAGCGCACAGCCTCCAAGTTGTACTGTGCTTCATGACGCTCGGGAAGAAAGTCGATGACACAATCCGCCGCCGGACTGTGCTCGGGCGAAAATTGGATGGAGGCGGTCTTACCAACCAGACGCAACCTACGCAGCGTCGACAACCCCATGTCATACGTACTGAAGGCGTTCATCGCCACGTTGTGATAGCGCAACAACTGCCGGTGCCCATGCAACCCCTGACGCAATAAGGTTACGCCTGGTTCCTCAACCGGTATCGCAACATCGACAAGCCCAGGGACATCGAGCAACGCAACGTTCGCGACAGGTCCAACCAGAACACGCTCCACTTCGGGGTATAAGCGTCCCAACTCGGCCAACACGGGTGACGCCAAAACGCTGTTGCCGAGCCCCCAGGGTGATACCAGGAGAAACCGCGGCCCGACGGGCAACACGAGACTCCTTACATACGCCCACCCCAGCTTAACAGCATCAATTCCCCGTATGTTGTCATTGCCAGGCATCAGTAAATAAATGCTCACTTCTAAATGTGCTACGTCTTACAATCCCACGCCGGCAAAGCAGCCCCGGAAAAATATGGGAGGCTCTTCCGGCACACTGTCCTTTCGGATCAACGACATGCGACGGCCTGCTTTACAGGTTACCGAAAATGGCCCGGTTCCAAACATACGTCTTCAATCGCTCACCGCGGATGGGCCACCACTTGCGCTTGCCAGATGCAAGACGGTCATAACCAAACTCTTCCAGCACAGGTGACCCAATGTGGTTGCAGAGCGCAATCTCCAGTGCATGCACGTCATCCCGCCAGTGATGCAGCGGCGCCTTCGATATGCCGCCTCCCAAGTCACCCTGCGTACTGTTGTCGCCCCAGGGGCGTCCTAAAACAGTTGGTTCCAGAAGACAGTCCGCCCAATCAAGCACAAGCCATCCAGCAACTCTCTGCATGACTTCTAACGGTTCATTCAAGAGGTCTTCGAATCGCAAGACATGGTAATTACGCAAGTGAATGCGGTTTTTATAAAGGTAATAATACGAATTGTATAAAGAAGAAACAATCGGCGCAAGACATGGATACCGTCCGTTTATGGTTTTGAACCGTCGCAGGGACACAATATTGGCATATGGGTTCCTCACAATATGCAAGAACCGACAATCCGGAAACATCCACTGCAAAACACTCGCATACTCAGCGCTCTCCACCGATTTCTCAACAACCGTCATTCGCTCTGGAATGGGTTTC
The DNA here is from genome assembly GCA_021734725.1 of Minisyncoccota bacterium. Taxonomy (GTDB): domain Bacteria; phylum Verrucomicrobiota; class Lentisphaeria; order Oligosphaerales; family MVZH01; genus JAIPIM01. The sequence continues at coordinate 2,902 of JAIPIM010000048.1, forward strand.
TTGTGAATTGAATAATGCAAAGCATTCATGTATAGACAAAATAACCCCGGATAACCTTCGGGAGTCGGAGCACGGTCCACGTAATCATTGAATGCATTTAAATCATACCCCGCAAAAACGCCATCCCCCGCCGGGTTAAGATCTGACAGCTGCGTCCTGACGGCTCGGTTAAGTGAGTCCGAAACAGCATGATCGGGAATATGCTCAGGCCAGCAACGCCGCATCCTGTAATCCACCCAGTCCCGTGTGACATACTCAAAAAAATGCGCTTCGCGCGGTACAACAAAAAGCGACGGGTGACCATCCAGTAAAGACCGCAAAAGGCTTGTGCCGCTTTTGCCAGCTCCAAGGATAAAGATTGGCGCTTCACTGTGCTTTTGTAACATCCCCCCTCCCTTTTTTAGATCTGCTGGGATTGCTTCTTCGTTTCACCACGCACGACCATAGGCGGCCAAGCCGACAATGCAAAGACTGCACAGACCAATATAACCATTCCAACTCCAAGGTCTTGCAAATATTTGCAGCAGCAATCGCCATGACGCGCCAAAAACTGCAGCCGGGATGAGGCTTATGCACAAACAGAAACGATAGCACGCCAACATGTTCAACTCGTCTTCCATCTCCCGGTTGGTCGTCTCGCCGTTTTCTAAGCATAGTCATATCCGACATATCCATAACCTTGTCAACCAACCGGCCATATACCGGAACGAGCAGCGCCCGTTGCTCTCGAGAAACATATGTGTTTCTTTGAACCTGCCGAGGAAGAACAATTCTACGCCCGATATAATCCTCCACGGCATTTATGTTTTCCCACAGCGTTTCATAACGTAAAAGTAAGACAGGAAAATCGTGCGGCTTTGTCCAAGAATCAAAAATGCGTTCGTAACCGAGATCGTCGCGGTTCCACACATCCGGCAAGTCGTCAGACGTCCATCCACAATGTGCAAAATGCTTTCTGTCAAAGCGACGTTCCGCCGTGGATACAACAGCCCGCAACGGATCGCCAAAAATAAAAATCGTTAAAATGTCTGCCGGCAGAGACGCAGGCGCGGAAAGATGCGTCTTCAAAAACGGCACATCCGGAATAGCATCCCAGTCATGCACTCCACCGCATGCCGAATCGTTAGGCAGGTATGGACCAGGACAGTATCCACCGATTGCTCGCAGCAATAATGTTGATCCGCAACGCGGCATACTTGCGACTAAAATACGCACTCAAAACTCCCGTGACTTATTGGCGTTTTCATTGACACGACGACACGTTTTTGTTACCCGTCATGGGGGTCACCGACGCAATCTACGGAATCATCTGCCCACTGTTCTCCAGAGCACTCCCGAAGGACCGTCAACCATCTCCGGAGCTCAGCACGACCACCCGGCAACCCAAACAGTGCGAGACAATAGACTGTTAAAAATACTGGTGCGTGTACCAACAATTCGAGAGGTATCCAAAGGCAGAGCCAACGGTCGAATAGAGACATGAACAACACAGCCAATGCCACCGCCCATACTGGTCGCCACAACCCCATCCCCACATCCCGGAGTCGCATACCTGTACCCCGAAACGCATACGCCAATTGCGGTAGACTCTTCAGCACACTGGTCATACTCAAACTCCAAGCCACACCGACCGCCCCCCATTGCAGCCCGAAGGCAAACCCCACCAGCGTTGCAGTACCGCCGATGATATTCGACCGAAGCTTACGGTCGGAATGACCCAAAGGAATAAACGCCCACCCTGTACCTACACCAATCACCGAAACAACCGCGGCAGGGATAAATGCCTTAAATACCGGCACGACAGCTGACCACTGATCTCCCAAAACAAGCAAGACCAGCGCTTCCGCCTTGACCGCCGCAAAAACAACGCACGGCAATAAAGCTGAAGCCAGCGCCGTCAACCCCGTCATGTAGTACCTCTTGAATCGCGGGGGATCCCGCTGAAGACGACTTAAAACCGGCAGCGCCACGGTACTGACAGCATGACTGACCTGCTTGAGCGGTATGAGCAGAAGACGATACGCCCGATTGTAAAAGCCCAGCGAAACAGCACCCCACGCCATTCCAATAAACAGGTCGTCAGCATTTCGCACAGCATACGTCATCAACTCACCGCCGGTCACATAACCCCCAAACCTTAGCAAACGACCGCTGCCCGGGGCAAAGGAAGGAAAAGATGGACGCCAGTGAGAGAACCCCCAGCACAAAAGAGCCAAACAAAGCTGGCCGGCAATCATCTTCACAGCAAGACTCCAGTAGCCTGCACCCCGCCATGCAAACCAGACGGCGATAACGATGGAACACACCTGCGCCGTCACCTGTGCAGTTACCAGCGGTCCAAAGCGCATTTGACGCCGTAGCAAGGCACGCTGCGGCAATGCCAAACCCTGTAATAACAACGTCAAAGACATAACTGCCGCAAATAGGGTCAGTCGCGGTTCACCGTACAAATACGCCATCAGAGGCGATCCCACAACTACGACCGTAACCAGAAGCACACTGAACAGGAGGTGCATCCAGAACACCGTATTCATCTGCCCATGTTCAAGTTTTTCTGACTGCAGTATCGCCAACGGCAAACCGGAATTCTGCAACACCCCCACCAAACCGAGGACGGCGCCAACCATCGCAAAAAGCCCAAAATCCTCCGGAACCAGCAGCCGTGCCAGAATAATAACAGAAAGCAGATCCAGCAGAAACTGCGCACCCTGACCAGCCACCGTCATGGCCACGCCACGCACCGAGCGCCCGCGTAGGTCGCGCAATGAATCGTCAGTATTCGAGTTAACCAACACGGACGACCGGCCTGAGTTGCCTGAAAGAGATGTCATTTCGCCTCAAAAAACGCTCGGAACAAGTTCAGAACACCCACGTCATCTTCTCTTCCCGAGGAACCGCCTCAGGCAAATACTGCTTTCCCATCGGCTGGCCGGCGTTGTACATGCACACAATGATTGCGTCACTGCCGTCGGACGACATGTCTCGAATCGGCCGCACAGTCCGGTTCATGAAAGTGGCTTGGTCATTGTCGTCGTAGACCGCGACCAGATCCAACCCCCATTCCTGAACCCCCAGGTACACAATCTCGGCAAGATCACCGGCGCCCAGAAAGGCTATCCGGCTCTTGCCCGCCTCAGCCAAATCACGACACAGCTGCGAGCTGCGACGGCGCGCCTCACGATAAAAATGCATGGAGAAATCCAGAAACTCCAGCGTCAACCGAGTCTTCTCGGCCACCCCCCGCGGCGTCAGGAAATAATCCCACCGCCGCGAATGCACCTCCTTGACATGCAACAACCCCTTGCTGACCATTCGCTTCAGCAACTGATGCGCAAGCTTCACGCTCACACCAAGCTTGCGCGCCGCCATCCGATTGTTCAACCGCGGCGTCTCCTCGACATGCTTGAGAATGTCGAGTTCATACAAATTGTGTTTATCAAGCCTGGACATGGTGGCAAAAATGGCCTCAACTACCAGTGTCAGGAGTCACCTTATATCAGGATGACACACGACACATCACCCTTCATCCTTCTCAAACACGCTCCGCCCGGTCGCTTATGCGCCGCAAGCGATCATTTAGGTAAAGTTACTAACAGTAACCATAGCCCGCATTTCATACCCGTCAAGTAAAGGCGGGCCACGCCCGTAGAACACTTAGAAAAAACTGGCCTGCAACGGAGAAATGTGGGAGGTGCTGCACGTACTCCGACTCTTCGGAGCGGTTCCACCCGGCGACCGCCTGTGGGTGTCAGCTCATGTACTCACAAGCCGATGAGAATGAGCCGTGCAAACCCAACCTCACCCAGGTGACCCTGCCGGGAACGCTTCCGCCGGATGCCGCGTCGTATTCGATGGTGCCCCGATCTCCCCCCCAGGTGACCCTGCCGGGCTTGACCCGGTAGTGAACAAGATCAACAACCGCCAGCTTGTCCTACACCCAGACGCCATGCAAAACGGTAGTGCACCCATGCCGCGCCTGTTCCGAATGAGATTTCGTTCCTCTGCCGGGACATCGCCAAAAGAAGCACACACACCGGATTGGGGCAACGGAAGCCCACCGCCATCCTCCTCAATCGTGCGCCACAATCCACGTCATCCGCGACCAATCGCCCCACCAAAAATCAGCTTAAACACCTCGGGGTAATCCTCAACGTAATGTGGCCGTATCCCCTTCGTCACCCGCTCGGGTATCTCGACAAAATCTTTTTCATTCTGCTTCGGTAAAATGACGTCCTTCACGCCGCTGCGCTTCGCCGCAATAACTTTTTCCTTAATCCCGCCCACCGGCAGAACACGCCCGGTCAATGTCAATTCACCGGTCATGGCGACGTCCGGCGGCGGTGTTTTGCCCAAAGCCAGCGACACCAATGCCGTGGCCATTGTAATACCGGCCGAAGGACCATCCTTTGGTGTGGCGCCGGCAGGCACGTGAAGGTGAACACGCTTGCCTTTGAAGAAGTTCTTTTTTATTCCAAATTGACCATAGTCAGAGGTGATGAGGGAGTACGCGATATGACTTGATTCCTGCATCACATTACCCAGTTGCCCGGTCAACTTAATGTCACCTTCGCCGGGCACGGGGACCGCTTCCACGTACAGCGTCGTTCCTCCCAGGGCAGTCCACGCCAACCCCATCACAACCCCGGGACGTCCTTCCTTCATCAACGGCTCATCCGAGTATTGCGGTTTGCCAAGGTACGTCTCCACATCCCCCTTCTTGATCGCAACCTTTTCCTCGATGCCGCCTTCAGCCTTACGCGCTGCAATCTTGCGAAGACATGAACTGAGGGCCTTCTCCAGAGCACGCACACCGGCTTCACGCGCGTACCCCGATATGATCTCCTTCACTGCTCCGTCCGTAAATCTCAGGTCGTCACGTGTCAGTGCATGCTTCTCCAAAAGACGGGGCATCAGATGCCGTTTTGCAATCGACAGTTTCTCTTCCATAATGTACCCGGAAAGCCGGATCACCTCCATACGATCCATCAACGGTCCGGGAATCGTGTCCGGCACGTTAGCAGTGGCAATGAAAAGCACTTTCGACAGGTCAAACGGCACATCCAGATAATGGTCCCGGAAACTCACGTTCTGCTCCGGGTCCAGGACTTCCAGCAGCGCCGACGCAGGGTCCCCTTGGAACGACGCCCCTACTTTGTCAATCTCGTCAAGCATGATTACCGGGTTCGCGGTACCCACATTCTTAATGGCTTGCATAACCTTGCCCGGCAGCGCACCGATATACGTCCGGCGATGCCCTTTGATCTCGGCCTCGTCCCGCATACCGCCAAGGGAGAATCGGAAGAACTTGCGCCCCAGGGATTCGGCCACGGCCTTACCAAGAGACGTTTTACCTACGCCCGGCGGACCGATGAGACAAAGAATCGAGCCCTCCACGCCACCGCGAAGCTTTGCAACACCGATGAATTCCAAAATCCGGTTCTTCACGTCCTCCAAGCCGTAATGATCGCGGTTCAATACGCGCCGCGACCGTTTCACGTCCAATCGGTCACGCGAAAATTCGCCCCACGGTAATCCAGTCAACCAATCCAAATAGTTGCGAGTCACGGAGAATTCCGGCGATTGCGGTGACAGCAGCTTGAGCTTGTCAATCTCCTCCCGAATGCGATTATCCGCTTCTTCGGGTAATGTCAGTTTCTTAATGCGCTCCTGATAACGCTCGATCTCTTCCGTCTTCTCGTCTTTTTCCATGCCAAGTTCCTGCTTGATAGCCTTGAGCTGCTCGCGCAGGAAAAACTCGCGCTGCTGTTTGGTAATCTTCTCCTCAATCTGATGCGTGATGCGCTCTTTAAGTTGGTTCAGATCAAGTTCTTTGCGCAACAGAAACAGCACTTTCTGCAAGCGCTCATGCACATCGAGACATTCAAGAACCTCCTGCAGTTCTTCACGACTGGCGGAGGTCATGTTGGCCGCAAAGTCCGCCAGACGCCCCGGTTCCCCCCAGTCAGTCCGCGAGAGAAACATTTTGATCTCCTCGGAAAACATGGGATTATGCTGAATGAGATCGCGCATGGTGTTGACAATGGCCAGTGCCGTTGCCCGCACTTCCTCACCCTCGGGCTTCGTCTCCTGAAGATACACCACCTGCGCCATCAGATGGTCGTCGTGACGCGCAGCCTTGAGTATATGAAACCGTTCCTCCCCCCGGAACAACACCTGTAACTCGCCTTCCGCCCCCTCCTGCAAACGCAGTATGCGCGCCGCCGTCCCAACGCTGTAAAGCCCGTCGACAGTAAGCTCCGGATTATCGGCGTCCGATTCATCGCGCGTCAGGACAAAACCGACACAGCGGTCAGGGGTCCCTTCCGCCGCCGCTTTCACCGCTTCGGCCAGCGGTCCCGAAGGAAGACTCGTCGGGAACATCAGCCCCGGGAAAACAGGCTTGCTGCCGAGCGGCAACAACGGAATGCGATCGGGCAAGGACTTTGAAGCCAGGATCAACTGACCCTTGCCGCCGTCCGTAGCACCGGCATTCCCGCCCGCCGTCACATCAGCGTCACCAGACTTGTTACGAGATTCTGCTATCATTACAACGCATCCTTTCCATTACATACCCGCAAACTGGACCCTATGCGAAACAGACACAAACATGGCTGCGATACCTTTTCGCATTAACCCTACCTACTTTAAACCAACCATCGCCATCGGTCAAAGGAATACGAAAACTTAGGGCATCGGCACAAAACCCGGCGACCGAAACAGAAAAGGATCTCGTGAATGATCCCGATGATGGTATATTGGAAGTTGACCGTGTTCGTTCTGTTTAAATCCTGCAAGGTCTGTTGAGAATACTCAGTATTGAATATTATGCACAACAATCAACCCACACGCGATCGACTCCTGCACATGGATGATGCCACTCTCCTGCGCCATTGTCGTACCGATGTCTTCCGCGGCACCGGGCGGGGCGGACAAAAGCGTAACACCACTGAATCGGCCGTTCGCCTGACGCACGAGCTCACCGGGATCTCGGCGGAAAACGATGACACCCGGTCCCAAGCCAAGAATCGCACACTCGCGCTGCGCGAACTCCGCCGACAGCTTGCCCTCCAATGGCGTCAACCACCACCGGCAAAATGGCCCCATTCAAGCGCACCGGGAAAACGGTCCCCGGATTTCGCCCTTTGGATGGCCCACCTGCTCGATGCCTGCGAGGCTTTTCAATATCGCATCAGCGATATCGCCCGCTTCTGCAACACATCCACCGCACAACTCGTCAAAGACCTGACGCTCGACCGACAATTGTGGAGGCATATTAACGAACAGCGTCGCGAGCACGGTCACAAACCATTGAAAATAAGATAAACCTGGAGAGTGGCACGACGCAGCGACAATCGCCACGCACTCATCCGGATCCTGCCCCAATGATCGATTTCCAGAATATCACTAAATCGTTTGGCATGGGCGATGTCCTCCGAGACGTTACGTTTCGTGTCAATGCCGGCGAACGGGTCGGCGTGACCGGACCCAACGGTGCCGGAAAAAGCACAATCTTTGCTCTGATTACCGGCGAAATCAGCCCCGACAGCGGTTCTTTTCATATCCCGAAAGACCTCCGCATCGGCCATCTCCGTCAGCAACTGAATCCCCATGAAGTCAAAAGATCAATCCTGGAATATGCCGAGAACGCCCTCGGTACTGTTCAATCCCTGCAGCGCAGAATTCACGACATTGAATCCACAATTCATGCGGAGCACCGTAAGGCAAAGGAAACGGAACTGGCGGAACTGGCGGAACTGCAGCATGAATTCGAACACCTGGGAGGATATGAACTTCGAACACGCGCCGAAGCGGCATTGACAGGCCTGGGATTCAACCCAACAGCATTGGACAGACCATTCCAAACACTTAGCGGCGGGTGGAAAATGCGCGCCGAACTCGCGCGCGTGTTGGTCGCCCATCCAGATATTCTACTGCTCGATGAACCAACCAATTATCTGGATGTACCCGCCGTGGAATGGCTCACCTCCTTCCTCGAAGGCTGGTCCGGAACCCTTATGCTCATCTCCCATGACCGTTACCTCTTAAACACCCTCACAGGGGTAACCGTTGAAGTCGCCAACGCCCGGGCCACACGGTATGAGGGAGCTTACAATCACTACGTGCAAGAGCGACGCCAGCGAGCCGAACAATTGGCAGCCGCCAAAAAGAACCAAGATCGCAAGCGACAACAAATCGAACGATTCGTCGAACGATTCCGGGCCAAAAGCACAAAAGCTTCACAGGTCCAAAGTCGAGTTAGAATGCTGGATAAAATGGACGAGATTGAGGTGCCTCCGACAGCTTTGACACCACCCCGTATTCATCTGCCGCCGGTACGCCGTTCAGGACAGGAAGTGGTGCAACTCGATGACGCCGGTCTCTCGTACGACGGCAAAACCTGGATCTTCAGAAAACTGGATGTCACGTTGGAACGCGGTGCTAAAGCCGCGGTCGTAGCCCCTAACGGAACCGGAAAAACAAGCCTCTTGCGCGTTCTCGCCGGAACACTGGAACTGTCGGAAGGCAGACGCAGGCTGGGCGTGAATGTTACCGTCGGCTATCAGGCTCAGGACTACACGGATATCCTGCACCCCGGGCATACCGTCTTTGCCTCCGCAAAACGCCTCAGTGAAGCCGCCTCAGACGCGGACACACGAAGCGTACTGGGAGGATTCGGCTTCAGCGGCACCGCTGTCGATAAACAGGTGAACGTACTCAGCGGCGGCGAAAAAGTCCGGCTCGCAATCGCCACACTCCTCCTGCGGAGTCCGAATTTTCTCGTCCTCGATGAACCGACCACGCACCTCGATATACCATCCCGTCAAGCATTGGAAAATGCATTGCGCGAGTACCCGGGAACCCTCTGCCTCGTCAGCCACGATATTGAGTTTATTCGCCAGGTGGCAACCACAATCTTCCACCTCTCGCCGCAAGGACTCGTCAAATACTTCGGGGGCTACGACTACTATCGGGAGAAGCACGAAGCCGAAAAGATGACGGCATTACAACCAGCGGGAGCCATCGAACAGCAGAATGACAAAAAACAACGAAAACGGGAAGAAGCGCGAGTGCGCCAACTCTTTGCTGAACAGCGCCGCCCTCACGAAGAAGCGTCCCGAACCGCCGAACAGCGCATTGATGAACTTCACGCAGAACAGGAAACATTGCTGGAAAAACTCCAAAACCAGCCGAATGCACCGGACATCGCCGCGACGACTCGCCGCCTGGGAGAATTACAAAAGGAACTGGAGCAAGCAACTCAACAATGGGAACAGGCAGAGCTGGCCATCGAAGACCTCAGAGACCAACTGGGACTGAACTGAAGCTGAATACCACCACCAACCTCGCGTTTCTGTCGCACGCCACCCTCCTTGGGGTGGTGAGCAAGATCGTGCACGACCCCACCCACCTTGCGTTCCTTTGCACGACCCCACCCACCCCTTGCGTTCCGTTGCACGACCCCACCCACCTTGCGTACGACCCCACCCACCTTGCGTTCCGTTGCACGACCCCACCCACCCTGCGTTCCGTTGCACGACCCCACCCACCTTGCGTGGGTGGTGAGCGAGATCAGTTGAGCACGCGTACTGCACACCCCGATTCATCCGTAATCAGCCTCATCACGCTCCAACTGCGCAGCACCCGTAAGATGCATCCCACCGTCCACAAACAACACTTGGCCCGTGACCGTTTCAGCCGCCGCCAGGAAGGCACACGCTTCGGCAATCTCCTCGGGAGACGTCTCACGATGCAGAGGTACTTCCCCAAGCAGCCCCTTCATCTTGTCCGCCGATACTCCGGGAGGCGGCAGTACAAAACCTGGTGCCACCCCGTTCACGCGAATGTCCGGGGCCCATTCCAACGCCGCCGCTTCGGTGGCATCCCGCAATCCCTTTTTCGCCAATCCGTAAGAACCGGCACTCGGCTCGACCTTTGTCACACGCTGGTCCAGCAGATTAATGATGACACCTCGTTGACACTGACGGGCAAAATCACGCATCAGAAGAAGCGGTGCAAAAAAATTGATCTCCATGTCCTTGCGCAAGCGGTGTGCATCCAGCTTGAGAAGAGGTGTCCGACGATACACAGACGCATTGTTCACAAGGATATCCAATCCGCCCCCCAGCGCCGATGCGTCCGCAATCAAAGACTCCAACCGGGCGGCATCCGTAAGATCGGCCTGGACGATGGCATTGCCCGAACTCAGCGTGTCAAGCTGGCTCTTCAGTTCTTGCGCCTGCTCAACTGAACTCCGATAGTGAACAATCACACGCGCACCCGCCTCGGCAAAACGGAGAGCAATTGCACGACCAATACGTACAGCCCCCCCTGTGACCAATACTCGCTTCCCGATTAATGCATGCATGACCGCGCCCTCCAAACCGATTCAGCCTAATCAGCCATCACAAAAGGATTGTTCCGTTTTTCATACCCGATAGTCGTCGCATCCCCATGCCCGGGATATACTGTCGTCTCCGCCGGTAAGGAAAACAAGACGTCCCGTACAGAGCGGAGTAAAGTGTCCATGTCGCCCCCGCACAAATCTGTCCGGCCAACCCCCAACTGGAAAAGCGTATCGCCGCTGAACACCAATCCCGCACGCGGAAAATAGAACGAACATCCACCGGGAGTATGACCGGGCGTATGAAGTACGTCAAATGCCAAATCCGCAAAATCGCGCGGCACATCCGTCGGCTCCGGCAGATCGACAGCCGGCGGCAGCCAAGGTGGCAGTTCGTTATCATTACTATGGTAGAGAGAACTGTCGTTGGCGTGAAGCATGACAGGACAAGAGTATGCCTCCACAAGCTTAGGGACAGCACGAATATGGTCGACGTGCCCATGCGTAAGCAAAATCCCGCGCGGCATAAGTTCCAGACGCCGAATCCGCTGGGCAATACGTTCGGGCTCTTCCCCGGGATCGATGATTAGAGCATCGCGCGTCTCGTCGTTCCACGCCACATAACAGTTCACCTGCAAGAGACCAACCACAATCCGCTCTGTAAGCATGACAACACCCTTCTCTTTACACGTCCAGATTTTCACGGTAAATTACAATAGGGTATAGTCAGGTGGTTGCAATCATTTGTGCCAACCACGACCAACAACGACGCTATGAATCATTCGACGAGCCAACCATTCTGAGATTGGGCAAGGAGGCTATCATGAAAGCCGGAAATGTTCTGGAGGATAAAGAAAGATTTGCCGACAAACCTCTTGTAACCATAGAGCCCGAGTCTACCATATTGGATGCGGTACATCTACTCTGCCAGAATCGCATCGGCGCCCTGCTGGTGACCGATGCCGAAAAACACTTGGTGGGGATCATTACAGAACGGGATGTGCTCGCGGAGTGCTGTCGCAACCATAAAAATATCGATGCCACAAGGGTAGATTCCGCCATGACTCGGGAAGTCATTGTCGCGCACCCGCAGGACGACGTGCAGGATATTCTGCGAATCATGACGACAAAACGAGTGCGACACATGCCAATTGTAGAAAATGATAAAATTTCCGGCATGCTTTCTATCGGCGACATACTGCGACGCCTCTATAAACAGGATGAATTGAAAATTCGCTACCTCAGCGATTACCTCGGTGGCACGTACGGACTGAAAGTCTATTGAGCACTTACTCAAAACGACCTCCCGCAAGCCCGCCTTGATTTTGCAGCAATGCGATGCCATTGTATGGCCCGTCCAATCACCAAAAACGGCGCCGAACACCACGTAATTAAGCCGGAAAAACAGATCCTGTCAGATGTGCCCGAGTGGCGGAACGGCAGACGCAACGGACTTAAAATCCGTTGAGGTAATACCTCGTGCGGGTTCGAATCCCGCCTCGGGCACCACTTGACCATGACCAGCATTGACGACGCCATCAAACAGGCCGAATCACGACCCGCACTCTGTGTCCTCGCAAATCACCAGGACTTGGCATACCTCGATTATTTCAGATTGTGCACTGGAGATTTTCTCCACAAACACTATTATTAACGGTTCTTAACCTGATTCATTCAGGCTCACTGCTCGGGCCGACAGATAGAAGGACCGTATATCATGCACGACTGGGTCGACACAGCACTCGCACTCCAGGAAAACGATCGGCGCATTGCCAAACTTGAGGCGCAGATCGCGTCGGTACCCGCGGAAAAAAAAGAGGCAACCGCCTCGCTTTCCAGAGAAGAGGAGGCTCTTAAAAACGCCAAGGCCGAAGTCTCCGAAAAAGAAAAAGCAATCAAACACGTGGAAATCGATATCGATACTCTGAATGACAAACGTCAGGATTTCGCGACAAAATCCACAATGATCAAGGATAACGAAGAATACCGTAAAGCAATGCACCAGATCGAGCACTGCAGAAAACAGGTCGAAGAACTCGAAGACCAAGAACTCGAACTCATGGAGACACTGGAAAAGGCACGTTCAGCCCTACAGGAAGAAAAGACATTGTACGCCGCCGCACAGGAACGCGTAAAACAGCTGATGCTGGACTTGGATAAACGCCATGAAAATTGTACGACACAATTGGCGCAAATAGAGCAGAACCGCTCAGAACTGAAAACCGAGTTGCCATCGGACGTGGCAAGCAAGTACGAACGAATACTGAAAAACCGACGCGCTAACGGTGCGGATATCACCATACTGGCCCCTATACGGGGCTACAATTGCGGGGCATGCCACATGAACATCCCCCCGCAAGTCCGCATGGACGCAAGTAAAGGTCTGTTGGTCTCTTGCCCCCAATGCGGAACACTCCTGTATACCGAAGGTTGATAAACCGTCTCCCCTAAACTCTGCAATGAACGAAACACCACCTGCCCACGATAATTGGCATCTCACACTCGAATACAACGGCACCGCTTACCACGGCTGGCAAATACAGCCACATCATCCAACCATACAACGGGAACTGCAATCAAGGATGCGGTTGCTCTTCCAAGACCCCGAACTGTGCATTGCGGGCACAAGCCGAACAGACGCTGGAGTACATGCCCTCGACCAACACGTTTCTTTCACCACAACACGGCAGACAGGGCTGGATGTCGAATCGCTCCGCACAAAACTCAATCGCTGGCTCCCGGCAGATATCCATGTCACAACGATAACACGAGAACCGCCGGGATTTCACGCAAGGCACAGCGCACTTGCGAAAGCCTATACGTATGTCATCGACACCACCAGCGCTCCCAAC
>JAIPIM010000049.1 GCA_021734725.1 Minisyncoccota bacterium
AAGGATGGGACGCCGAAATTGGATTTAAGGTCCCTTACACAGAGAAGTGCGGGGAAGTCCGGGTCTTCGGCGGTTATTACAGCTGGGATTCCGAGCTGGTCGGCGGCGATGACCTTGACGGTTTCAAGGCACGCCTGGAAATCAGACCCATGCCCGCGGTGACGTTCGATGCCGAATACTATGAGGACGAGGACGTATTCGACACCAACTACTATGCCGGCGTGCGAGTACGGGTTCCCTTCAATATTGGAAGCGCTCTCGCTGGCGAAAACCCGTTCGCGGGTGCCGAGGACGCCTTCAAGTGGGGCGCACAGCGTACGTTTGAAAGCCGTATGGGTGAGATGGTCATTCGCGACACCTACATTCACACCGAACAGGGCATTGAACGTCCGCTGCCCGTCGACGAGTGCGAGAATGGATACGAACCTCCCCCGTACGACAACGGGTACGAAACAGCTCGGTAAGCTAATAAGAATCATGCCAGATAAGGCGGTCGCTTATCCATGAGCGGCCGCCTTTTTTTCATGGTTTTCAGGATTCTCCCTACAAACGTTGACAGTTGAACGATACATTGCAAAATGCGGGAACTTCAGCTATGATTAACGTGTTCAAATTGGTGGGACGTAAACAATAACCAAATATACCGAACACGCGTCTTATCAATCCACGGAAAACCTTCTTACGGGCACGCAATGGCAACGACTCGCAACAAATGGACCTTTGTCTGGATAGCAGGCGGCCTGGCATGCGTTGTTCTGATCCTGGGGCTTGAAGTAGTATTCATCGGTGGTTTTCGCGATGATGCGGGGAAGACCGCCGAAGACCTCGACACGCCCCGGAGTTCACAATCGACATCAGGCCCGGAAAACGTGGACTGGCGTACTCGCCGCGATCAACTGCAGCAACAGGCTGAAGCATTGGCCCTTGAACAGGCCGCCAAAGAAATCGATGAACGACGGATAGCGGAAGAACTCGGACTGCCCTGGCCGGTCGAGACGCCAGGCAGGTCCTTAAACGAGGTCAAAGCGGAACTGGACACCATCATTGCGGCAAAAGTCGATGAGAAGTTTCCGCCAAGTCGCCTTGACGCAATACGTGCGGAGATCGTTGCGGAGTATCCAATGAAAACAGAGGGGGACACCGTCGCATTCACCATTCGTGGCGGTCTGGGGCCTGACGCTGATGTCGAGGGCGTATTCCGAGATGTCACCGCTACTCATGTTCAAATCGGCAGGCGATGGATTCTGAAAAGCGATATGGACAGGGAGACGCTGGCAAAATTTGACCGAGACGTCCAACAAAAGCTCATCGAACGCGATTTCCGGCGGAAAGCATACGTGTTTACGCAACAGCGGGAAGACTATGAAAGAGAGCTGAAACGCGACATCTATACAAAAGGCTTCCGAGACGCGGGCTATGTTTTCCGCCAGAACGGATTTGTTCCAGCCAACGAAGTACTTGCGGCAGCAGTGCGGAGAGACATTAAGAAACGTGCCACAAGCTTACGCCCCCATATTGAGAAGGAGCTCTTCGAAAACGCGGGGTTTGTTCTGAGAAATGGCGAATGGGAACCGTCTGCCGTAAGTAAAACCGTAGGCTTCTTCAAAAAGGCGTGGTAATAATGGATCTTCAAGCTATTCGGCATGAACTCTCCCGGCTGAGGCGATCCTACAAATGGCTCCGGGTGGGGCTATTCGTACTTGCTTCCGCGACGGCCCTCAGTATTACCGCGGCTCTTTTCATCTCCCTTGACCTGGCGCTGCGTTTTCCCGCTACCGTCTGTTGGATCTTCTGGCTGGCGACCGTGGCAATTCTATGTGGTGGTGTGTATCTCCTGGGAAAAACTCTTGCTCAAAGAATGACTGACAGCGCAATAGCAGTCGTTGTCGAGCGAACACTGCCAAATGCACACAATCGACTTGTCAATGCCATCCAGCTTTCCGAACAAGTACCCCATCCTGAAACATTCGTGCAAAACCTGCTGGCGGAAGAGGATCTGCCGCTGTCCCAGGTCAATGCCGCAAAACTTGTCCCCTCACGCCCATACAAATGGCTGGGCGGCATCTTCGGTGGAGCCGCGGCCGTCCTGGTGCTGCTTTTTGTATTGTCCCCCGCCGGCGCGGCACGATCGACGCTGCGACTGTTTGCCCCCATGTCCGGAATACAGCCGTACACGGAAACGCGGATACTGGCGATCACGCCGGGGCCGGCGACAGTACTGAGGGGCAGTGACTTGCCTGTACAGGTTCAACTCGCGGGACACATTCCCGATGCACCTGTTATCGAATGGAACCGGGGAGACTCTGATCAGACGCGTCATCCGTTGACAACCAATGGCACGGAAGGGGCGGCCCACCCGGGCCGTACGGTTGTTTCCGGTACATTGGAAGGGGTGTTTTTTCGATCACACTACCGCGTGATTGCCGGTGATGCCCGAAGCCCCTGGTTTCCCATTCATGTGACGGCCCCCCCGGCTCTGCTCGACTGGGAAGCACATGTTACACCGCCGAAGTACGTTGGCATGTCCCCATACAATCTCAATAAGACCACGGAAGACCTTGACATTCCAGCGGGATCCGAGGTCACACTGAGAGGAACCGCGTCCACAGTATTGCATGAGGTGGCGATACGCCATAACGGCACGGTTTTAAAGCGGGATACAAAGGTTAACGGCCAAGCCTTCCGCCTGTCATTCAACATCGGCGAGGGTGGTCAGTTACGCTTGTCTATGCTGGCCAGGAACAAGCTTGAATCGGAAGATACCCTGCCCTTCGTTGTCCTGCTGGACCAACCACCCACAGTCGAACTGGTGGAAACAAAACAGCACCCCACAGCCGAACCCAACTCCAAAATCCCCATCCAATTTGAAGCAGAAGACGACTATGGCACCGCCGCCACTGGAATCGAGCAAGTGGGAACAAACGGGAAAGGCACAAGTATTAAACGCCAGACTGCCAAAGCAACTCCCCGTCGGTTCACTGGTCGTTTTGTCTTGGACCTGCCGGAACTTGACGCCCGACCTGGGACAACTCTGCGTTTTCGGGTGTGGGCCGACGATAACGCACCCGCAACCATGCGCCATCGGGGTGTCAGCCCCATCCTGACCGTCGTCATACCTGAACCGAAAACAGCAATCAAAGAAAAACGTGAACAGGTCGGGCAAAGCAAGAATGACATGGTTGAGCTTATCCGACTTCAAAGAGACAACCTTCGCACCACCCGCGGACTGGCGGACCTGGCGGCGCAAGGGACCCCTATCGGAAATGATAGAACGCGCGCTGTCAACGCCACGCAACTGACTATTCGGAAGAAAGCCATTGCGCTGCTGGACTCACAGCACCCCCTCGGTGACCTGCGCAATGTAATCGTCGCCCTCGTCGACCATGAAATGGCAGAGGTTGTAGCGGTCCTTGAAAAGACCTCACGCGTTCAGCAGACCGACATCCCGCCCCTTCTGAATAAGGCAGTCGAACTGGAATCGAAGATCCTTGCGGCACTTACGGGTATGCCTCAATGGCTCGAACAGGAACAGCGACACCAAGAAACCGTCGACTTGCTCGCTCAACTGCAGGACCTGACCGCGTCCCAGAAAAAAACACTGGATGAAACACGCAGAATCCAAACCAGCAATATGTCGGATGAACGTGCCAAGGCTCTGCCTCGGCAACAGGACAGGCTGGCCAACGATCTGGTGCGGTTCACCGACCAGTGCTGGATCGTTCTTGAGGGACAACATGACGAGCAATTGCAGGACCGGGTACGCAGTGTCTACGACCTGTTCGATGAAACTAATCTTTATGAAAAAATGCTGACGGCCGCGGAGGCTCTCGATTACCGCGATTATCCAGCCGCTGTCCAGACCGAGCAGACAGCTGTGAGTATTCTTCTGAAAGGACTTGATATCTTGAATAAATGGCGTGTCGAAAACGCGAAGGAAGAGATCGATAAAGGATTGGATACGCTCGCTGACATCGCCGCAAAACTCAAGGACATGGAAGCAAAGCAGGCAAAAATCGCGGAAGTCACGCGTGATCTCCAGAAGCGGGGCGAACTGAATGACGACGTCCGTGATCTTCTCGGTAAAATGGACCGTGAACAGGAAGCAATGGCCGATATGATCGAACAAATGGCTCAGGATCTCTATCAGTTTCCTGAATTACCGGTTTCAAACGAATTGAACTCGAAGATGTATGAAGTGTTCGAAGCCGTAGAGCAGGCGGCCGACAGTGAAAACGCACCCGCCCTCGAAATCGCGGTGCAGAAAGAAGATTCTTTCCTCGATGCGATCCGGAAAGCCAAAGAACGCGTTGAAGATATCGAAATGTGGTTGCCGGACATCCCGGACAATATTGCCTGGAACATGGAGAGTTTCGATACGGACGAATTCCCGGACATGCCACTGGTACCCTTGCCCGACGAACTGGAGGATATCGTCGGAGAGTTGCTGGATCAAGCAGCGGACATCGATCAAATGGCCCAGGACGCGACCGGCAACAACATGATGGCGGATGGCGAAATGGGATGGGGAATTATGGATGGGCCAATCCCCAACTTTTCCGCCAAAGGAAAATCGGGGAACACACGACCGAACGACAATGAAATGACGGGGCGCAGCGGCGCCGGGCGCGAGGGGCAATCGGTAGGCGAACTGGTTGAAGACCATGTGAAAGGACTCGAAGGCCGGGAAACTCACGCACGCAGGACCAGAGATCCGTTCCAGAAGGGCGCCGTCACTGAAGACGAAGCGTCAACACTTAAAGCCCGCAGCACGGGGGGCGGTAAACTGGGCGGAGAATCCGAGAGTGAAGGTATGTTCGGCAAAGCCCCTCGACGAGACACCACCGTCCCAGACCATGCCCAACATGCCACCGCACTGAGAAGAGAGACGGAAGCACTGTACGCCACGGCACGCCTGCTGTACCTGGGATCCGGAAGCCTCGGAGCCGCCGCTCGCGAAATGAAATACCTCGAAGGCAAAACTCGTGATCTCCAGGACTTCTCGGGCCTGCACCGAAAAGTGATGCGAAGACTTCAGGAAAGTCAGGTGGAAATTGCCAACAATGTCGTCCTGCCTATGCCGGTGAGTTCGGTATCTCATACGGGCGGGGCCGCCATACAGGATATCGACATCAGCCAGATCGACGAAGAATATCGCGATGCTGTAGGAGAGTATTATAAAGGACTGCAACGAGATTAACGGCGACGGCACCAGATGCCGAAGCCCCAAAGTTTTTGTACAAGAATGGATACTTAGCCATGACGCACCGCAAAGCCCGACTGCTCTTTCTTCTCGCGACACTCCTGCCCCTGGGAATGACCGCGGCGCCTAAAATCCTGGTTCGCACTGCCGAATTCGATTTTGGCGAATGTCCGAATACACAAACCGTTACCCATGATTTTGTTCTTACGAATGGCGGCGATGAACCGCTCAAGATTCTCGGCGTCCACACAACATGCGGCTGTACCG
Source organism: Minisyncoccota bacterium (assembly GCA_021734725.1). GTDB lineage: Bacteria > Verrucomicrobiota > Lentisphaeria > Oligosphaerales > MVZH01 > JAIPIM01. The sequence goes on from JAIPIM010000049.1 coordinate 5,468, forward strand.
TCGCACAGCCGGATGCCGACACCATTCCGCCGGGACATAAAACAACCTTGCACGTAAGCCTCGATCTGAGTGGCCGGGCAGGCATACAGCACAAGACAGTCACCGTACACACGAACGACCCGCAACAACCCCGTTTCCGTCTCGCGATGAAGGGGATCGCCAAGAAAATAGTGGAGATCACCCCGCGCGTTGTGGCGTTTGGCAGAGTCACCGGCACGGTGCGGGAAACAAAACAAATCACCCTGCACATCTTTGACACTGAGGCGCGCTTCGAGATTGCTGGACTGACCGGACCCGATCGCGGGGCATTCACGGCTGAACTCGCAACCGCCGATCACGACACAGTTCAGGAGATCGACGTCCACATGAAACCCGGCCTGCCTCCGGGGGTCTACCGAGCCGAACTGCAAGTGCGGAACACTCACTTGCAAGGGAGTACTCACACCGTGCGGATCTATGCCCATGTCCTTGACGAATTGACAGTCACCCCGGCCGAACTTGTCATTCCCGCCAACGGAGAAAAAAGCACAAGAAACATCATGATAAGCGCAGGTAAAACAAAGCGGTTTAAAGTGCTGGAGATAATACCGCCCGCACGCGACGTAGAAACAGAAATCATCAATCGCGCCGAGGATCATTGTCTCATCCGAGTCCGCGAGTTGCGAGGATCGGAGGCCCTGCGAGGAAGAGCATTGGTGATTCGAACCGATGCACCGAACATGCCCGAGATCTACGTACCCGTGCGGTTAGTCGACAGAGATTTCTGACACTTGGCGGCAATTAGAGATTGTCACGGTCACATGAACAAGTTTGAATCCCAAAAACCTTCGTCGCCGGCAAGACAGTCGGTTGTAGGTTTGCCATTCAGGCCCTCGGGAAGGGCCATGCCACTTCGTTCTCGGGGCTGGCGCTCTGTATTGACCATACTGTCAACGGTGCTTCTTGCCGCCAACGCCGTGGCGGCCTGGCACCACTCGGCTTCCCCATATCGGTGCCGCTTTGCGGTTACAGCGCCGCCCAACCATCCGCGAGCAGGCCTAGCAGTTTCGGTCCCGATCTGCGGTGTCACATCGGCAGAAGGGAACGACCTCTTCGCCTTTGAAAGTACAGGCCGACAGTTGCAGATACTCAGCTTGGGAGCAAGCCCGGCTAACCGTGCGGCCGCACTTGTTGAACCACCCGCAAAGGGTACCGATATCTACGTGTATTTTGGATCCACGATCCGCGCCCCGCAAAACCGAACGGCGTTCCTCGAACCACTCACTCTGAGCGTGTACTCGCTGCCTGGCGAACCGCCGCTAAAGGACTGGCCGGAAGTGGAGCGACTGCTTCGCACCTCCGACACATGGGGGACCCTGTTTGCGGATCAAATCGCTTTACGCCACAACCCCGTCAATGCTGCGGACGCGTTCATCATGGACTTCACCGGCCACCTGCGCATCCCGGAAGACGGCGAGTATACCTTCATGCTCGTCAGCGACGATGCCGGCTTTCTGTTTATTGATCAGGAGCTTTGCATTGAGCGCACGGGCCGTGGCGGGCCGGGTAACATGCAGCGCGGGGAGTACCGTAAAACGGTTACGCTGAAGAGCGGTACGTGCCCGGTTCGCTGTGTCGTCGCTGAAGCCGGCAACAGCCAAACCGCGGTGCTGGCACGATGGATCGACGAACGCAATAAGTATATCCTGAAACCGGAAGACTTTGTGCAGCCTGGACGTACTGAGCTTAAAGCCGTCGAGACCCGCACCCCAGACGCCCCATGCCCTCTGTTTTGGTATACCCATGTTTCCTACATCGGCGTTAACGGCTTACAATATACAGAAACCGAACTGGGAACGCACAACCAGAAACCCGCGCAGTGGCGGCTTGGAGATGGTTCGGTCATCGAGGGTGCCAAGATCCGTCATGTTTTCCATGGGCTGGACAGTCGCCGCGTTCAGGTTCGACAGGGCGACCAAACAGCGGAGGGCACCATCGCTTTCCCGGAGAATCCGCCCGCCAGAAGACACATCGCCAATCCCGGCCATTTTAATCACTATGCCGGGATAATCCTGGCAACACCCCTCAAGGGAATGGAGCTGCCGACTTTGAAAGCCTATCGAAGCTTCCTCTTGTATCGTGAGTTCAATCCGGATGTTATACCGGTAACGAAAGCTGTCCTGAATCATTCCGGGCTCAACACGGCGTACCGCTACAGTACCTTGATGAACCTGGCCGCACTGAGTACGGGTGTCGACGCAAAGACAGCAGAAACGGCGTTTAATGCTCTGCTCACTTCCGTACCGGACAACCACCCTAAACTCCCGGAAGTCCTGCTGGAATTCGCGTGGGCCAGTCTTTTCCAGCTGGATAATCTCCAGCGGGCTGAAAAACTTACGACGCAACTCCAACGACACCTGCGTGCTAATGACCCGCGACTGGTCCATCTGAGACTTGACCTGATGGTGCGAAAGGGTGAGGTGGAACAGGCACACGAAACGGCCGCGCATCATTTGAACCGCGGAGACATGGGCAAAAATCAACGGTACGCCGCTGTCAAGAGCAACGCATTAAAAGAGCGATTCTATGAACTTCTGCACAGCGGCTTCATCGATGACGCCCATACCGCTCTCTGGGAATGGGTGGAACTGACACCACATGACCGGTACAAGGGCAGCTGGCCACTGGCGCGCGCTCGACTGTGGACTGCAATGCATCGGCAGAAGGGGGCCCTCGCCATCTTGGAGGACGCGATGACGCTTAATCCAATGCTGGTGAATCTGCCGGATGTAGAATTCGAAAAAGCAAAAATACTCCAGCGCCTCGGACATCGGGAGCTGATGACCGAAGTTTGTCGAGACATAATTAAAAACTATCCCAATCACGAAGTGGCCGGCAAAGCAAGAAGCCTATTGGAATGATCATGATTAAGTATGTCACCGGTGCGTTCATCCTGGCACTCTCAACCTGTGCCGCCCGGGCTGTCCCAGTCGGCACCTACCTCTATGCCAACGATGCATACTTAGAACAATACAAAGGCACCCTGACTGTAACCTTCGCATCGCCGGGCGACCGCCTGGTAATTGCTTACGGTTACAAAAATCGTAAATTACGGCAGTCACGACATGGCACAACGGAGACGGATCGCGAACGCTTCAAGCCCGTTCAGGCGCACATGACGGACAACGGCAAAAAAGCGCACTTCCCCCACTTGGCGCCGGATTTCTATGACATTATCGTCATCAATGAAAACGATATGACTCTGCATGAAGGCTTGCATCTCTACCAGTCCGCTACGAATGAAACTGGACGCTCAGCCGACCTGCTGGCGGAAGTCAAGAAGGGACTCAAGGGGCCGGAGCGACTGGTCAGTGGCTGGGAGTCGTTTTTCGATACAAAAGAATTCCTGCGCTTTGAGAGCGACGGCACGCGGGGTTGCTTCCTCATACAGCAGATGCGACTCGCTAAAGCATATGAAGAAAGCGGCGCCGAGATTAAAGGCTGCATCCACAGCATTGACATGTGTTGGCTTGAACGCGCCAAAGTGGAGGGAGTGGGCTGGCAGGTTATCACCCGGCAGCAGCTGTACCGCGCCGAAATCCAGCCGCGCAAACTATTTGAACACGCCTACGTTCCGGCATTGAATCGTATCCGTGTTGGCGTACGCCAAGTGCACATAGGCCCGGTTGAACTGCCCCATCCACACAACGAATAGTACCCCCGAAGCCGGTTTTCAGGCTTTTGTGGGGGCAAAACCTCCGTCTGCGAGCAGGAAGCTTCCTTCGGACAGCTTTAAACAGCCGCCGAACGCTATGAGCCAGACACACAAGGATTCGTTCAAGATCAACTTACTAACACAAAGAACAACCCGCACGGAATTCGTTTCCCCCGTTAACGCAGGCTTGATCTTCGACAAAAATGACTGATACTAAACGACAACTGAAACTGCGTGTACCTTGAGCCATAGGGACGCACCAACGACTGTGGAGATTACATCCGATGGCCACGCTGACTATTCATAATGGACCCGAAGCAGGCCAGACATTCAACCTGAGCGACGAGCGTGTAACCATAGGCAGGGGACCCGACTGTGAGGTGCGTCTTACCGAGTCCAGCATTTCGAGGCAGCACGCACAGCTCGAACTCCAGAACGGCATATGGCAGGTCCAGGATCTGGGTAGCCAAAACGGGTTGTTCGTTGATAATCAGCGTGTCGAATCGGCTGACCTTACCGATCAGGCCGAGTTCCGACTGGGTAATATTCAAATACACTTCTCTTCGGACGGCGGCGCACGAAAAGGCACGGTGAGCGATATACCCACACAAAGCACCGAGAAAAAAGATGCTGCGCCCAAGTTACGACGGAAGAAGGACGAAGCGGGAGAACCGGAACTCGACGATGAATTCATCGAACAGGTCCGCAAGATGGCGAAACTCTATCCGTTGATTGAATCCCAGTTTGCCCGCGTGATTGTGGGACAGCGCAAAGTTTTGGAAGAACTGCTTGTCGCCATAGCCGCAAACGGTCATTGCCTGATGATCGGTCTACCCGGGCTGGCAAAAACACTGATGGTCAGTACGCTGTCGAGAATCCTGCAACTGTCGTTCAAGCGCATTCAATTCACGCCGGATTTGATGCCGTCCGACATCCTGGGCACGGACGTACTGGACGTCGATGAGACCTCGGGCGCAAAATCCTTCCGCTTCATCAAGGGGCCTGTGTTCACCAATATGCTGTTGGCCGACGAAATCAACCGGACCCCTCCGAAAACACAGTCAGCATTGCTGGAGAGCATGCAGGAACGGCAGGTCACCATTTCGAATCACCGCTTCCCCCTTCCGGAACCGTTCTTTGTATTGGCGACGCAAAACCCTTTAGAACAGGAGGGCACCTACCCGCTGCCCGAGGCGCAACTGGACCGCTTCATGTTCAATATTACAGTGGGGTATCCGGATGCCGCCGAAGAAGAAGAAATTGTGGCACAAACAACGATGACGCAAAACTGGGACGTCGAGCAGGCACTGTCAGCCGAGGAATTGCTCATCCTGCAGGCCACGGTGCGACAGTTGCCGGTGAGCCGGCATGTGGTTAAATACGCCACCCTCCTGGTGCGGGCCAGCCGCCCCGAAGATGCGCATGCCCCGGAGTTCATCCGAGACAGTGTTTTCTGCGGTGCCGGTCCACGTGCCGGACAGTACCTGATTCTTGGGGCAAAGGCTCGAGCGGTAATGCACGGCAGGCTTAATGTCAGTTGCGATGATGTCCGGGAACTCGCATTACCGGTGATGCGACACCGTATTTTTACGAATTTCACGGCGGACTCAGAGGGCATCGGCACCGACGACCTGATCAAGCGACTCGTGAAAGAAATTCCGGAACCCGGAAGTGACGACTACGAGTGAAGAATCGACATGATCAGGCCCTGCCCCCAACAGAGCCGATTGCAAAAGAACATCACATGGCAGCACTAACAATCGGTGTCGGGGTCGCTATCAAAATCGGGATCGCTATCGGGATCGACGCATCATGAAACTGACCGCCGACATCTTCCTTGCCCTCCGTTATCTCCGGCCCAAGCGCACCTTCGTCTCAATTATCACTCTCCTGTCGATCCTCGGACCGGCCCTCGGGGTTGGAGTCCTTATCATCGTCACCAGCGTGATGTCAGGCTTCGATCGCGATATCCGGCGACAGATCCTCGCCATGCAAGCCCACATCCAAGTGCAACCTGCATTTGCGTCGATTACCGATAACCACGCCGTCATAACCGATACGAACCCCATTCTCGACAAGATGGCGGAACTCCACATACAGGGGGCACCGCTGATCGAAAGCCCGGTGCTGCTGCAATCACGGGACAACATACAAATCAAGTACGTGCGAGGTATTGACCCAGCGCTTGAGGCCAGCGTCACCGATGTTGCGGAACACGTTCGGGGACGCTACAAAATCACGGAAGGCGAAGCACTGATCGGCAGTGAAATGGCGTACGCTATGGGGGTGGGTATTGGCGACCGGATACTCGTCCACGCCCCCCAAAAACTCACACGCAATATCAAGTGGCCGGAAGACGGCACCGTCAAGGTACAGGAGACGGACACGGTTTACCTCCCGGAAGAGGTAACCGTGGCGGGCATCTTCACTATGGGACTGTATGAATACGACAGCACCATGCTGTTCATGCATATCGATCAGGCGGCACAGCTTTTCGGCATCGATTGGGGGGCGGCCACCTCCATCCATGCCCGCACCCCAGACCCATTCGCCCTGGAAAAGGAAACCGCGACACTCAGGGAGGCCTTTCCAGAGTACCGGATCGTCACCTGGCAGGAAGCCAACCGACAATTGTTCAGCGCTCTGCGCGTCGAGAAAAATCTGATGTTCCTTGTACTCTCATTCATCGTTATTGTCGCGGCCTTCTGCATTGCCGGAACATTAATTACCGTCGTCACGCAAAAAACTCGGGAGATAGCCATCCTGAAAGCCGTCGGCATGGGCGGCATGATGGTGGCCCGAATCTTTATGCTGCAAGGTGCCATCATCGGCTTGCTCGGAACACTGCTGGGCTTGACCCTCGGCACACTCGTCGTCCACTACAGAAACCAAGTCGCTGCCGTGCTGGCACAGGTCATGGGCGTAGAGATCTTCCCCAAAGAACTCTATCACCTAAGCCAGATTCCCGCACTCATAAAACCCAGTGACTTGGCCTTGATCATCAGCCTGGCCTTCGTCATATGCATTCTGGCCTCTCTTCTACCTGCACTTTACGCGTCGCTTCTATCGCCCGCAAGAGCATTGCAGGACGAAAATTGAGATACACCATGGCACACGAAAACACTCACGCAACACTCGAGACCCCCTCCGATAACGATGCGTTTGCGGTGGCCGGCCTAGCCAAACACTATCGCTTGGGCAAACACAGAATTCCCGTGCTAAACGACGTAACGCTGACAATATCCGCGGGCGAGTGGGTGGCACTCGTCGGCCCGTCAGGAAGCGGCAAAACAACGTTGCTCCACCTTCTGGGAGCCCTCGATTCACCCTCGAAGGGAAAAATCTCCTGCCTGGGACAGAGCTACGAGAAACTGTCCGCCCGGCATCGTGCGTTGCTGCGTCGGAAAACGATCGGTCTTCTTTTCCAAAATTATCATCTGTTCCCCGAACTCAGCGCCGTTGAAAACGCGCTCCTGCCAGCCCTCCATTGGGGACAACATCGCGCGGGGTATGCAAATCGGGCAAAATCCCTGCTGGCTGAGTTCGGCCTCGCGGAACGCCTCGAACACCGCCCTCGAGAACTTTCAGGAGGCGAACAGCAACGGGTGGCGCTGGTCCGGGCACTGATAAACAACCCTGATATCATACTGGCGGACGAACCGACCGGCAATCTGGATCAGGAGGCTGCCGCCCATATTATGGACATCCTGACAAGCCTTCAACAAGGCGAGGGAAAAACCATTGTCATGGTCACGCACGATTTGAGCATCGCCCGACAAGCCGACCGTATCCTCCAACTGCGCGACGGCCAGGTTCAGGAGGTAGAAGAGCATGAACGCCCATGACGCAATGTCTGGTGCTTCAAGGTATCGCATTCATGTGCAAATATCTTGCCCCCTTATGCTCAAACAAGGGCTTGCGGAGGAAAATGGCCGCGGTACCGCGAAATGTTGACTTTCACGTATGGTGTTTGCCGTATAGATTCCAGGGACTTCGTCCCTTCGCTCTACATGCAGCTCCCCTTTGGGGAAGCACTAAACCCCAGCCCCCAGGACCAAGAGCCGAAAACCGTGCCCCGCTTTAGGGCTTAGCGCCATTCACCTACTCCCCTTCCCGCGCCGTCTGCATCTCCGTCATCATAGCTCGTGCATGTGCACAGTGCCGACTGCGCGGATACTGGTGTGTGAACCCCCGCAGCACATGCAGAGCAACACCGCCCCGACCAAGACGATGCAGGATAAAACTCTGTAGAAATAGTGCTTTCTCGCCAGCATATGAACGGGGATTGGACCGATGCGCACGCTGCAGTAACTCCAGTTTTTTCGGCCACTCCTGAGAACCGTTGGTGCCAAGCCACAAGAGGGCAAACTGGACCGACGGTGTGCGTGGATACTCATCCACAATCTGTCGATACAACGTCTCGGCCTTGCCGGCCTGGTTCCGGTTCACCGCCAGCTCCGCAAGCCCCCGTAAGGCGCATGCACGGTGCGCCTTGGTGTAATGCGATGAATCCGAGAGAATAGAGGAATAAAGCGCCTCAGCACGCTCCCATCGTCCCTGTATGGCATGAAAATCCGCCAAGAGAATGATGGTCCTGGACGTCCCCTTGAATGCAACCAATTCTTCTGGATGGCAGACCAAGCATCCGGATTTGCAGGCAATCTGCAGTCGACGATACAGGGATCCCATGCTGGTCTTGTGTTGCTCCTGTAACGCTTTGTTGGCTTTAAACGCACGCTGGAAATACGCACTCGCACGCCGGTAGTCCTCCTCCACAAAAGCGAAAAAGCCCATGTAATACGCGGCTTGCCAGTCGAGCCTGGAAAGATACCAGGGCGCGGTCTTCCGGTTAATGACCATCGGCGGAGTCAGTTCTGCATCCACCAACTGCCCCTCCCGCAAATGCAACGGCGCCTGCGGCGGCATGGTAACGGAGACGGCTTTGTCGGGAACCATGTAAAGCTCCGTTTCTTCGTCACGGCGACGTACCATGTCGGTCCAGCGCAAAAGGTCACTGAAGTACTTACGGGCGCGACGCAGATCAAGTTCGTTGTCCAGCGCCCTCCGCCCCAGGGTAAAAAGAGCTTCGCCCCGATAGAGCCCAAGCGGTTTATTCTGCACAAACCGGTTGAGACTCCGGCTCGCCTCGCGAGGGCTCCCCATGGGATACCTGCAGACCTCGCGATAATAACGGGCGGCTTCGGCGTAAACACTTTCGCCAAACATGCGAATGAGCACATCGTATGCCGTGAAGGCCTCCTCCCACCTGCTGTTTAAGTGATAGCGACGCGCCAGACGATAATAGACAAAGTCTTCTCCGTAACGTTGAATATCCCAGGCCCGCTTTGCTCTATCCCGCTGCTCGACGAGGCTTGGCCGCAGCGCCCGCCAGACGTCCGCACCTTTTACCTCCTGAACGTCACAGGAGGTTGATGCGCGCCGGGGACGAAAATGGCGGTCACCATATGTCAAGACCTCCTCATAGCGTTCCACCGCGTCCCCGACCGCATCCACCGCCATAGCCAAGTCTCCCTTGGTCCGCAACGCTTCTACCCGATCCAGACCCTCACTGTGTTCGGTCGCGTACGCCAGCATTTTCAGAGCCTCACGCATACGACCATCCGCCGCAAGACAACGAGCGAGCTCCAGGAATGCCGGATAGCGTTCGGGCTTTAGATTTTCACCCGTATACGCGTGATATTCTTGGACAAGCGTTAAAGCGCGGGTCGGCTGGTTATGGTCCCGATAGTAGCCCGCCAGGCGCGCACGTGCCTGGACAGCCTCCACAGCGTCGCGCGAACGCAGCAAGCGCTGCAGCAGTCGGACCCCTCGCCGTTCCGTCGAGTCAGCGTCAAGGTATTCAAGTGCCGTGTCCAGTCGTTCCGTTGCACTGGCGACCAACGCCAGCAGACACCCCGCCGCCAGTACCAACCATCGTGCTTGAGTTCGTGTAGACCCCACGATAATGCCCCTTGCTTTCCTTTTCAGTTTCCGCCCAAAAACCTTTCTGTGTTGTTAAGTCTTTTTAATATAACGTATATTTTGTATGGTAAAACCCCGGGACGAGTGCGGTTTACGGTCATACGTATCCCGAGGGACGGCTATGGTTTCATACGGATTCCAAAGGCATGCACAGGCATCGTATTTTCCCCCGGTTATGGGATGACAGTATAAAAATTACTTGAATAAGTTTATTTTCTTGCTTGCATTCCGAAGCGAAGACTACTAACCTAATAACAGGTGTTAAAATGTTAGTCTTTCTGTCGATCCGCTTTCCTATCATGGTTCAATAGCCGCCAGATTTGGCAGGCAAAGTTATCATGCGTTTCTTCCATTTGTGCTTCTTAGCCGGAAGCTTGGTTATCCCTCTTGCAGCGGCGCCAAACGAGCGCCCGCGGGACTTGGAAACCCTGATCACGGCTGCAATGACATACAATCCCGCAGTACGTGCCGCTGAGCACCGGTTTCGACGTGCCCTGGCTCAATATCGAGGAGAAAAGGGATTCTTCGACCCGCAATTTGCCGCCGCGACCGGCGTAGCTGACGAAATCCGGCCGGTGCCGGGAGTGCCAAACGGTGTCACAAACCCCGCGGAGGCGGTGTCCGCGGAGGCGGGAATCGATAAGGCGTTCGCGCCGGGCTTCTATGCAGGTGTTGGAGCAACCGAACGCCGCCACTGGAACGCAGTGGACGGACGCGACGTATACCAGACATTAATCGGCGCGCAACTTCGCGTGCCTCTGTGGCGAGATTTCGCCTACCGGGAACAGACTCTGGCCGAAAGGCAGGCGTGGGCGTCTTGTGCGGCTGCGTACAGCCAGTTTATAGAAGTCCGCCAACAAATACGCC
>JAIPIM010000050.1 GCA_021734725.1 Minisyncoccota bacterium
CTTCTGCGATGAGAATGCTGGGAAGGCGTGCACTCAGGAAGTACAGATGGGCGTGGCACTCATAACCAACGTGAAGGTCGCAGTCCTCGTAAGCACGGAGTCCGTCGATATTGCCGCCGAAGTGCCAATCGGCATACCCCAGGGCTGTTGCCCGTTCTCGTATGCGGCGGTTTTTCTCCGCCACTTCAGGACGCATGGCGGCGCTGTTCTCGCGGCGGGCATCCGGGGAATTGTCTGCATCGTCCAGATGGAACGCGCAGTACCGTTCGGCGTAGGGAAAGAGTTGGGCCAAAGTCTCGAGCACCTGCTCGGCCTGTTCCACGTAGTATGCACTCAGGGGCGGGCTGAATACAAGTTTTCGGATATCCGTCGGCCGTTTCATGGGCTTTCCGAGGAAGCGCGTGTTGAACATGGCGGGATCCCCGGTGTAGACCGTGTTTTCAATCCCGTGGCGGCGGAGTATCCGGCGTACGTTATGTTCTCTGCAGGAAACGCATTCGACCTGTGATGCGATGTGCCGCAGAAACCGGACGGTTGCCTCCGAGTACTGAACCGTACTGCGGCTGACTTCGTCGCCGGGGTAGACATTCCAGTTTGCGCCGATCGGTATCATCGGCACTCGGATGCGGGAGAGGTCTTCAACCAGCCGGTATGTTCCAGGATACATCGGTGTATCGCGAATCGGAAAGGCCGGCATGAGGATGGCCTGCGATTCATTGATATCATCCAATCGTTCCTCGAGTGGTTCCTCGCGGAATATGGTCTCGAATTTGCAGGGGCCTCGTTCGCGTTGAATGAGGTCCTTTGTCCGTTGTTCTATGAGTTTATCGCCGACATTACGACTGCCGTAATCCGGGCAGGTTGTCAGTATCGTGTACCTGAGAGATGAATTCACGCGTATTATTCCTTATGTACTTACTTCTGGGGCAACTCCCATTGCGACCAGAGCAGTGAGCATTTTTCGCCGGCCGCGGCTTTTTGGTAATAGACGCTGAAGAGAGTGCCGTCCTCGAGTTCGATGGTCGCGGGATAGCCCAGATCGCCATCCGGTCCGTCGTCGCGAATAATCCAGTCATGCTCCCATGTCGCCCCCTCGTCACGGCTGAATGCCACACGCTGGCCGAACGGTTCGAGGCGATAGCCGTACGTGAGCACCAACGTCCCCGATGAGTGTTGCAAGAGGTGAGGGGGGGACCCATGGAAACCGAGCGGCTTGGGCGTTGTCCACGTGCGTCCGCCGTCGTCGGACTCGGTCTGCATAATACTGAAATGAGGAATGCCCGCCGCTTTCAGTTCCTTACCGCTGTGTGCCTGGATGCGGATCATGCCGAGCAGGCGACCGGACGGCAGTTCGACCACGTGCGGTTCATGGTAGTTTACGGGCTCTGTTTTTGCGGCAACGGGGACCTCGCCGACCGTTTTCCAGGTCCGTCCGTCGTCCTGGCTGCGCGCCGCGCGGATTGTGCTGACGACCCGGTCTTCCGGAGACCAGAAATTCTTCCCGAGGTACAGCAGGTCGCCGTGACGCAGTTGGATCGGCCCGTGGGGTGCGGAAACCGGTGCGCGCACGGGGGTCCCCCAGGTTGCGCCGCCGTCTTCGCTGAGCATCACCCAGGACCCCACCAGTTTATTGACCTTATCGTCCGTCCACTCCGCGAAAGCTTTCTCCCAGAGTTTCCGTTCCTTTTCCGGTGCATGTTCAGGTATACGGTAATTGCGTGTGTCCGTGCGGAACCATGTTGCGAGCAGCTTGGTGCCTCCCAGGCTGACGATTCCGGCGTCGCGGTCGTCAATCATCGAGTCTTGGATCACATGCGGTTCTGACCAGGTTTGACCGTTGTCCGTGCTCGTGTTCAGCACGGTTTTGCCAAACGGGCAGATATGCGCGGTGCGCAAGCCCGAGCTGGCAACCGCGAGTGTCCCATCGTCCATACGTGTGACGGTAGGCCAACCGAAATAGCCGAATGTTTCGTTGGGTATGCGGCATACGATTCCGTGGGTTGCGTTAAGATGTTTCGACATGTTTAAATCCTTTCTCTATTTTTGTGGGTTACGGTCTTTTTATCAGGGGACCACTTGGTGTCTGGATCAATATCATACAGAGGCAGGCTGTTGATACTCGCCACGGGTGGATAAGGATTGTGGGTCGAGAATGCATACCATTCATGAACGCACAGAGATTCGGAGGGAGGGAAATTTGTGCTCGGTTAGAGTGGCTCCACTGAGCGTGTCTCAGGATCATTATCCTTTATGACTTCGTCGTTCGAGGATACGGAGCAGGGTTTTGGCGTCGGCCGCGAACTGTGTTGGATTATCGTCGCGCACAAACTCCAGCAAGGCCCAGCGGACGTTGTCGGTCCGCGGTACTGTTTCCAGGTAGGACCTCCAGTCAGGCTCACCGTCGGCGAGCGGACATCGGTCATGGTCGTGCCAGTGAAACACATGAAGATTGGCCAGGTACGGCAACATCTTTTTCAATGCGTCAATGCGTTCTTGGCAGGACCATCCCGGGAGTGGTTGCCAGTAGCATTGCATGCCGGCCTCGTGGGTTGCTCCCAGCAATGCCGCCGCGGACGCAGTGGTGTCGGTCAACGTATTTCCATGAAACTCGAATGCGACTTGAACTCCCTGCCCGGCGGCTTCCGCCGCGATACGGCGACTTTCGTCTTCGACCCATTTGCGATGTTTGTTATCCGCGTCCGCGGATCCCACGGTTCCCGCCCACACCCGGATGAGGGGGGCCTCCAGCACGAGGGCCGTTTCGAGAACACTTGTAAAGCTGAGTCCGTCCTCTTCACTTTGTCCGACTCTGTAATACGAGCCGTAGGCGGCCACCTGCAGTCCGGCATTTTTTGTCAGGCGGTTCACCTCACGCGCTCGTGTGACATCGCCGTGCGGCACATGAACGTCGCCGCCCCATTCAATGCCGGCGAGGCCCGCTTCGGACACCAAGTCTACGATGTTTTCGGGAGAAAGCGCTCGAAAGGTGATGGATACTAAACCGGGTAAGATGTCGCCTGTCATTCGACTTCTCCAGTACTCTTCACTCTACAGACAGTGTCTCCCACAAGTCCTATGAAAATAGCATGATACTGGGGGGGAAACAAGGCCGTTGTGTCTTTTATTTATGGGTTTTCCGCGGAGGAGTCTTATCGGGAGTACGTACAGATGTTTTGATTGTACCCAACCGGTGGCATTTTTTTTTGGATTCTTTGTACTTCGGCGATACAGTGCGCTGGTACTTTAAGAGTGTCGGTGCTACGTATTCTTGCACGGAGCGTGAAGACCGATGGCAAAGACCGTTGCGGGTTCATGCTTGCGTTATGCCGTGTTATTCAACATGTAAGGCGAAATGTAAGGCGAAAGATCTGAAATGGGGATTTGGATTGCTTTTGGGTTGACGTTGTTTGCCGGGATGGCGACCGGCATCGGGAGTGCCATTGCGTTTTTCGCCAAGCGCACGAACTACCGGTTTCTGTCGGTGGCTACGGGATTCTCGGCCGGCGTTATGCTGTACGTGTCGTTTGTCGAGATTTTTGTTAAAGGATCCGATGCTTTAACTGTAGCCTACGGTGACTATTGGGGGCACTGGATAAATGTCGGTGCCTTCTTTGGGGGGATCCTTCTCATCGGGATCATTGACAACCTCATTCCGTCGGGTGAAAACCCGCATGCCGTGCACGCGACATCGGAAACTGCCCCGTTGCATGACCCGTCACTGTCGAGCGCCGAGGTTGTGGCATCGTCCGGAGCAGCGGAAGTTGCGGACGAACGAGATGTTCATGATCACGGGGATCACAGTCATCTTCTTCGGATGGGCCTGTTCACGGCACTTGCCATCGGCATCCACAATTTTCCCGAGGGGCTGGCCACATTTCTGGCGGCGCTTGAAGATCCGAAAGTTGGAGTGGCAATTGCCGTTGCGGTTGCACTGCACAACATCCCCGAGGGCGTCAGTGTTTCGGTTCCCATCTTTTACGCTACGGGTGACCGCCGAAAGGCGTTTATTCTATCGGTATTGAGCGGGTGCGCCGAAGTGGTGGGGGCGGGTATTGCTTATGTGCTCCTGCGACTGTTTGTGACGGATCCTCAGGGGGGCGTTCCACCGCAGATTATGGGCATGTTATTTGCCGGTGTTGCCGGTATCATGGTGTACATCAGCGTTGACGAACTTTTGCCGACCAGTCGCGCCTACGGCAAAGGGCATGACAGTTTATTTGGGCTTGTGGCCGGCATGGCAGTGATGGCGCTGAGTTTGTTGATTATGAAATGAATCGCTGCTTACATCCTGGTATCAGGCATGGTGCACTATTGGCACTGCTCGGTTGCCAGGTGAGTATCGCGACATAACGAGACACCTTTCTTCGGCATAACCGTATCGGTTACAACGCTCTTTGAGTCTTTGTAGTGAATAGCGCTGGTCGGGAGAAGCTCTTTGAGGCGGGGGGGTGTCAAGCGACTTCTGAATTCAAGGTGATCTGGAGCAGGGTGGGGAGGAGTTCTTCGTAGGCCTTCAATCCCTTCAGTTCCAGGGCTTCGTTATCGCCGTGCAGATCGCGTCCCGGGATGCCGATGATGGCAATGGGGACCCCCATGTCGACGAAGTGCCGCGCGTCGGTCGCTCCGTTGCTACGTTTAACGGCAATGTCTCGCCCGAGCATCGTTCGCATGCATTCAACGACGCGCTGTATTTCTGAATTTTCCGGATTACAGAAAACCGGCGGCGCCAGCATCCCCGGATCTGCCTCGAGGCCCGACGTCTCTCGAATCGACCGCAGAAGTTCCTCGAAATCCGTTGTTTCCGTGAACCGTACGTTGAGTGTCATCTCTGCTGAATCAGGAACGCGATTGTGGGCGTTACCGGCCCGGATTGTTGTGGCAGCCGCTGTGTTGTGCCATTCGTCAGGCGGATTTATTGGCGGGAAAAGAGGTTGGATTTTACGGTATCCTTCGATCAACCGATCAATGGCATTGTCCCCTTTCCATGGTTCCGCGGCGTGGCAGCCGGTGCCGTGGGCCCGCAGGGTGAGGGATACAACGCCTTTCTGGGCGGTGACCAGGGAATACCCGCTGCCGTCGCAGACGAGAACGAGGCGGCGTGCGCGGTAGCCGCGGTCTACCATGGCCTTGGTTGTCGCGCCGCCCGTTTCCTCATCCGTTGAAAAGATTGCGCCTACGCTGACATCCGCGTTTTTGAGTTTTATAAGGGTTTGCATAATCAGCGCGCAGTTTCCCAGGCAATCGTGGGTACCGCGACCGCGGAGCCAGCCGTCCGCCTGCGTTAGCGTAAACATGGTATTATCCGCGGGAACCACGTCCAAGTGTGCATTCAACAGGATGTCGCATTCTTTGTCCGCAACGGTTGCGGCATAAAGAACACGGCGTCCGGCAAGCTCTTCAACGGACGTATGGACTCCAGCTTGCGTCAGGTATTTTCTGGCGAAGTCCGCCAGTGCATTTACCTGTTCAAGGTTATCGGTAACGGGTTGAAACCGCATCAATTCAGCAAGCAAGTCAACAGTGTCAAGCATAGGGTTACCATATTCCGCAACTCTTTTGTCAACAGATGTGTCACGTTATGCTATAGTAATTGGCTATTCGTAAAAACCAATCTCTAACTGTTTAAGTAGAAGAATTCAATAATGATCAACTGGGTTTTAAAGAAGATATTTGGTAATCGCAACGCCCGCGTGCTCAAGCGCCTGCGGCCGATAGTGGAGGACATCAAGGCTCTCGAGGAGCAGTACCGGAGTCTGACGGACGATCAACTGCGGGCAAAAACGGACGAATTTCGAGAGCGTTTGAAAGCTGGCGAGACAACGGACGATATCATGCGGGAGGCATTTGCCACCGTCAAGAATGCCTGCCGTCGTCTTATGGGCAGCGAGATTGAAGTAAGCGGGAGCACAACAACGTGGGACATGATCCCCTTTGACGTCCAGCTCATGGGTGCGATTGTGCTGCACCGTGGGGACATCGCCGAAATGGCAACCGGTGAAGGTAAAACTCTGGTTGCAACCATGCCCATGTATCTCAATGCACTGACTGGCCGGAACTGCCAGCTGGTAACCGTCAACGATTACTTGGCGCGTCGCGACTCGGAGTGGATGGGTGCGGTTTATAAGTACTTGGGTCTTACTGTCGGCTGTATCCAGCATGACATGTCGCCCGCGGAGCGTCGGGAACAGTACAACTGCGATATTACCTATGGCACAAACAGTGAGTTTGGGTTCGATTACCTGCGGGACCGAGGAATGGCCACTTCCTCGGATAATTTGGTTCAGCGCGATCATTTCTACTGTATTATCGACGAGATTGACAGTATTCTGATTGACGAAGCGCGAACGCCCCTGATCATTTCGGGTCCGGCGCAAGTATCGACCCACCGGTATGACAAGCTGAAGCCGCCAGTCAACGATCTCTATCGTCGTCAGTCACTTCTTTGCGCCAGGTTAACAAAGGAAGCCAAAGAGGTTTTGAACCGAGGGGATGCGACGGACGAGGACGTTGACGAAGCTGTCCTCAAGTTGTGCCAGGTCCGCATGGGGATGCCGAAGCAGAAGCAACTTATGCGGTTGCTGGAGGATCCGGTGATTCGTAAGCAGGTCGAACGGAAAGAACTGGAAATCAACAGCGAGAATAACCGGGCATGGCTGCAGGAAATACGGGAAGAGTTGTTTTTCACGATTGACGAGCGCGGCGGGGAAGCCGATCTCACCGAACAGGGACGGCGTCGCTTGCGTCCTGACGATCCGGATGCGTTTGTTATTCCGGATATCGCCGCGGCCTTCAGTCAGATTGACACGGATCCCGAGCTCTCAGAGAAGGGAAAAGCCGAAAAGCGTGCAGAGGAGCAACAGCGGTTCGATGTGCAAAGCGAAACCATCCACAATATCTCGCAGCTTCTACGCGCATACTGCCTGTTCGAGAAGGATGTGCAGTACGTCGTGCAGGACAACAAGGTCTTGATTGTAGACGAATTCACCGGCCGGCTCATGCCCGGCCGCCGTTTCAGCGAAGGACTGCACCAGGCCTTGGAAGCCAAGGAAGGTGTACAGATCGAGCGTGAAACACAGACACTGGCATCGGTCACAATCCAAAATTATTTTCGCATGTATGACAAGCTTGCCGGCATGACGGGTACAGCGGAGACGGAGGCGCAGGAGTTCAAGGAAATTTACAATTTGGATGTTGTGGTTGTCCCGACCAACCGCCCGTGTATTCGGCAGGACGCGAACGACCGTATTTACAAGACGAAGCGCGAAAAATTCAATGCGGTAATTGACGAGATCAGCGAGTGTAACGAACAGGGACAGCCAGTGTTGGTTGGAACGATTTCCGTAGACGTTTCGGAAGTACTGAGCCGCATGCTGCAGCGGAGACGCATAGCGCATAATGTCCTGAACGCCAAGCAACATCAACGCGAGGCCGAAATTGTGGCTCGCGCCGGCCAGGCGGGGGCGGTTACCATCGCCACCAACATGGCGGGACGCGGGACCGACATCAAGCTGGGGCCGGGCGTTGTGGATCTGGGGGGTCTGCACGTTATCGCCAGTGAACGGCACGATGCAAGGCGTATTGACCGGCAGTTACGGGGCCGTTGCGCGCGGCAAGGGGATCCTGGCTCGTCACGTTTCTATGTGTCTCTGGAAGACAATCTTATGAGGCTGTTCGGTTCCGACCGAATCTCCGGAATTATGACGAAGCTGGGGCTTGAGGAAGGAGAAGAACTGTCGCACGGAATGCTCAGCCGGTCCATCGAGCGCGCGCAACGGCGCGTGGAACAACAGCATTTTGCCATCCGCAAACGGACCCTTGAATACGACGATGTCATGAACAAGCAACGTGAGGTTGTCTATGGCCTCAGGTACGATATTCTGACGGATGACGATCCACGGGGCATGCTTTTCGATTTTGTGTTCACCGCGGTTTCTGAGCAAGTGGAGGCGGCCTTTGCGGCCGGTGGGCACGGCGGCGAAAAGGCCAACTGGGACGAGCTTTTGAATTGGTTGACTCGGACCTTTCCCATCAGTTTTCAGCGGAGCGAACTCGCGGATTCTGACGGGACGATTGAAGGAATTGCCCGCACGATTGTCGATCGTATCGACACCGTTTATTCCATCAAAGAGAAGGCGGAAGAACCGGACGCCATTCGCTGGCTGGAACGTCAGATCATGTTAAATGCTATTGACCGCCTGTATCAGGAACATTTGTACGCCATGGATGCACTTCGTCAAGGCGTTTCGTTGCGTGCGTACGGGCAGAGGGATCCCTTGGTGGAGTACAAGCAGGAAGCATACGGAATGTTCTCTGCTTTAATGGACACTATCAAGCAGGAAATCCTGTCGAATATGTTCCGGTCAGCTACGAATCTGGCGGCGTTCGAACAGATTCTGGCGCAGGCCCCCCGGGAAGAGCATCACGATGTCCTCGGGCAGTTTGCCGGGGTGCAGCAAGCCGCGTCGGAGGCCGCCAGTGCAGAGGGCGGGGGTGTCGGCCCGCAAACAGGCGGGACAGCCGTCGCCCAGATGCCTCAAGCCGCCGTTACCGTCCGTCGCAAGACGCGCAAAGTGGGCCGCAACGAACCGTGTCCCTGCGGGAGCGGCAAGAAATACAAACAATGTTGCGGTCGTTAGCCTGCATTATTCACCTCAAAGACTCAAAGCGCTATAAGATATTGGTATGATGAATTAATCGGGCTAGTGTTCTTTCGAGAGCAGATCCGTACCGTTCATCACCCAAACATCTTCACCGGTTTCCGGCTTGGAACCACCAACAATCCTGCCATCCTTTTGCAGCATGACAACAAAGGCTTGATCAGTAGTTGAGATGACGTTTTCAGCTTGGCAGCGGAATGCCCAGAACTGCCATATTGCCTCAGCGGTCTGGAAGCGTACGTCATAGTCTTGTGCCAGGAACAGCGGATCCATAACAAGGTAAAGGACGGCATTGCGGCCCTGTTCCTTAGCGTATGCGGAGTCCGCGATTTTACCGCCCATTCGCCTGTGCTGATAATTCAGCCATCCTCCAAAGGCACGCACAACGGGCTTCAATTCCGTGGAAGACGTTCTTGGCTCGGGTTGAAAGCGAATAGGTTTCTGGTGTTGGACCGATGCCGTTGTGGTCGACTCTTGGTCTTCCGGGTCCATTTGCTGGTCTGTCGGCTCTCTGGCGGGCTCACTGGCTGAGGTTTCTTTGGGAAGGGGGGCAGTCTCTTCCGCCGGGGCTGTCCGAGTGCTGTGTCGCGGGTCTTCCTCCCGCCGGATTTCGGCCAATTCTCGTGCGGCTGACGTTAATTCGCGAAGCGCCATGAGCTTTGCCGCGCGGGCCGGAAACAACCGTCGATACTGGGATGGGTGGACAGCGTGAATGGCGAGTATCATTTTCCCATGCGGCATGCCCAGAACGATAGCCCCGTTGCGTGCTTCCAGCAGTGTTCCGGAAAGATACCTTCCGTCTCGCAGTTTCACCTTGTATGGTTCACCGATTGGGGGTTCTTTAAGGCGATCGAGATAACTGCTGCGCAGATTTTCATACAGTAGTTCCAGGCGGGTTTTTTGTGAAGGCTCGGGCGTGCGCGGCTCGGTTGCTTCCAGTGGTTCAAGTGGGGAAGAAGGCACCTTCTGCCGGCTCGTGGAGTATGGTGTTTCAGCAGGCCCACCGGCATGTGGTCTCTCCTGATTGCTCTCGTCTCCGGCCGTTGCTTCTCGTAACGCGGATGCGCTATGCTCGGTCTTCTCGACCGCTTTCGCGGGACTTTTTGTGCGCCCAGATGCAAGCTGGCTCCGGGCGGTCCGCAGCCGCTCCCCCAGTCGTTGCATCCAACCTTTGGTGGGGCCGAACCGGTTCAAGGCATGGGCCCCTACCACACAACATGCGAAGAGTGCGACAACTTTCAGAACATAATAGGTAGCGGTATTTCGGAATGAACGCTTGAACCGGCGTCGCCCCATAGCCATGTCCTTTAATCTTTAGAGACACTTTCCATTCAACTCAAACCCAATAACATAATACCTGTGCGCCTGGTTCCAACAGGCTTAAGTCTTTGACGTTGCTCATGCGTCCCTCTATAGTAAGTTAAATGGAGAGGACGTTTATCTTTTCACGAAACACTGCAAATGACTGATTGTCGCCTGCACGGAACATGAATTCAGAAAGGTGGTTTCCATGAACACAACCAAATATGTTTTGATTGGTGCCGGACTGGCTTCAGCGGAAGCGGTTAAAGGAATTCGGAAGCACGACAAAGACGGTGATATTCTGCTGGTGGGGGCTGAACCCCATTTGCCCTACAACAGGCCGCCGCTTTCCAAAGACCTTCTCAAGGGATCCAAGACACGCGCCGATATTTTCTGTGAGGACGAAGGTTTTTATCGGGAGGCGGGCGTTGAACTTAAGCTGGGGCATACCGTGACCGGACTCGATGCGAAGAAGCATACGCTGACTATGGACGACGGCGAGGAACGGAGGTTCGAGAAGGCTCTGCTTGCGACGGGGGGATCGACCGTCCAGTTGCCGCACGTGAGTGCCGAGATTGAAGGGGTGCATTACCTGCGCACCGTCGATGACGCCGAATCACTTGAGCGCGTAGCCCGCCGGACTCGAGAGGCGGTTGTTGTCGGTGCGGGCTTCATAGGGATGGAAGTCTCGGCCACGCTGACGCAAATGGGTGTGAAAGTTACGGTGCTTGAAGCCCAGGAGCACATTTGGCCCCGTTTTGCCGCGCCACGTCTTGCGGACGCGATTCAATCGTATTACGAAGACAAGGGCGTTGCCTTTATTACAGGCGATAAATTGTCGCGCCTCAATGCAGCGCCGGCCGTCACATCCGTAACAACCGAGTCCGGCCGCGAGATATCCTGTCAACTGGTGTGTTGCGCGGTCGGCATTAAGCCTGATATTGACCTGGGGCTTGAGGCCGGTCTTGACCATGAGAACGGGCTCTTTGTTGACAAAACAATGCGCACGAGCCATCCCGACATTTATGCCGCCGGTGACATCGCCAATTTTCCCGATCCTTATTTTGGCAAACGACGGCGCGTGGAACACTGGGGGCAGGCTGAATACAGTGGTGGTCTGGCCGGCGAAAATATGGCGGGTGCCGATAAACCTTATGATCTTCTTACCTACGCATGGTCGGAGGGATTTGATCTTCACTATGAGTTCGGTGGTGACGAAGGAAGCGTTGGCAGCGTGATTTGGCGCGGAGAATTTCCATACCCCAATTTCGTCTGTTTCCATGTTCGCGACAACCGGATCAGTGCGTTCATTGCGGTCAATCCGGATGACGCCTTGCTTGGCCCCCTGGAAACTCTGGTGAAGAAACGAATCGACGCGGCTCCGGTTAGACGACAACTGGCGGACCCTGATGCCTCATTGACCGATGTTGTTTCCGCCATAAAAAGTGCCTGATCCCGTCGGAACTTTCACGGACTCAGCGGGCGACGTATAGTATGACTGTCGGTCTTATGCACAATCACCCGAGCCAGGCGAATTGAGGTGGTGCAAAATCGGCTTCATAGAAAGGCGACACCATTCGACCGGGCTTGACCAGCCTGTCGACGTGTTCGCGGTCACCATCTTCGATATCAACGTCCAGAGCTCCCACATTGTCTTCGAGGTGTTCCATGGTACGGGGTCCGATAATGGGGGCCGTCACGCCCGGTTGGTTCATGCACCAGGCCAGCGCGAACTGCGACATGGTGCAATCTTTTTCTGTGATAAGCGGCTCCAGTCCTTCGGTGACATCGAAAACATGCTCATTCAAGCGTTCACTTTCTTTGCCTTCGAATCGGCTTCCTTTTGGGGCCGGTTCTTTCCGCTTGTACTTGCCGGTGAGCAGTCCCCCCGCCAGCGGGCTCCAGGGGATGATGCCATATCCGTACTTTTCGGCAACGGGTAATACGGTGCGCTCGATCCGGCGGTCGAGAATGTGGTAAGGCGGTTGTTCGCACACAAATCGGTTGAGTCCCAGTTCTTTTGCGACCCACAGAGACTCCACCATTTGCCATCCGGCAAACGTGCTGGTGCCGATGTAGCGAACTTTCCCGCTGTGGATAAGATCATCCAATGCACGCAATGTCTCATCGATCGGAATCGCTGAGTCCGGCCGGTGGATTTGATAGAGATCGATCCAGTCTGTCTGCAGCCGTTTCAGGCTGGCTTCGCATTGCTCCACAATATGCCGTCTGCTCGTCCCGCTCTGGTTTGGTCCTTCACCCATCGGCGCATAGACTTTGGTAGCCAGGACGATATTATCCCGTTTGCCATTGCGCGCCAACGCTTCTCCCGTCGCTTTCTCGCTGTCGCCTCGTCCGTATACGTTGGCCGTATCAATAAAATTGATGCCGGCGTCAACCGCCCGGTCAATGATGTCAAATGAATCTTCCGGTGCTGTTCGCGTTCCAAACATCATACACCCCAAACATAACGGGCTTACTTCGATACCAGTGCGTCCAAGTTAACGATAATTCATTGGTCTACTCCTCGATGTCTATGGCATCCACGGGACAGGCGTCGGCTGCTTCCTTGGCCTGGTCCTCCGCATCCGGCGGCACGACTTCCACGATCACGCGCGCCACGTCGTCGTCCGTCATTTCAAATACTTCGGGGCAGATATCTGGACAGAGTCCGCATCCAATGCATGCGTCTTGATCTACACGAGCTTTCATTATTTCTTCTCCTTTTCTTTGGTTAGGCGAATCAGGCGCTGTTTCATCTCCCATAAGCGCGGGGTAAGCGAAACGTGGTACACGTGAGGATTCACTAAGCGTTTAACACCTGTGTCCAAGCGTCCCAAGTCCTTGTTTTTAACCTCTCGGATCTGCTCTATAGACGGCCAGTCATACACGAGTTTCCCCTGTTGCATGACATCGACCAGAAGCAATTCCATATTCGAAATCCCGGACGTATTCAGCGTGCGTGTTCTGGACTCGTCGGAGGGATGTCTGAGAACCAGGGGATCCATATCGCCGGGATCTTCGTCCCCCATGCTTAGAACGTCGGCCGTAGCGTATCCCCGGTCATCGTATATTCTCCATGCATTCTTGTACCCGGGATTCGGCGTTTTTTCAATGGACTCGGAAACCTTGATGGCGGGTTGCCATTCACTGTCTTTATAGACCCCGACGAGCTTGAATGCCGCACTGAGCGCCGGTGCTCCCCAGGAGGTGATCAGTTTCGTGCCAACACCGTAGACCAACCGGTTCACAATGGTTTCCGGATCGATCCCCACCCGTGGCGCCTCTTCGTCGATTTGCTCCAAAATTTGCCAGATAACCATTTCATCCAATTCATTTGACAGGACAATAGCGGCGTCGGTGAAGCCCGCGTCATCCAGCATTTTCGCGGCCTGGACAGTCAGGAATGCGAGATCTCCCGAATCGAGGCGTATACCGCGGGGATCATGCCCTTCCTTTCGCAGTTCTTCGAACACCTTGATGGCATTGGGAACGCCACTGTTAAGTGTGTCCACAGTATCGACCAGTAAAATGCAATTGTCTGGATAGGCCTTGGCATACGCGCGAAACGCATCGAGCTCGGTCATGCCGAGTGCAAGGAACAGCTGAACCATACTATGAGCATGGGTACCCTTCGGAGGATAGCCGAGCGCATGGGAAATGCCCACGTTAGAGGTATAATCAGCCCCGCCGATGAGTGCCGCCCGAGCCCCGACATTACCGCCAAACCCCTGGGCCCGCCGAATTCCAAACTCGAGCAGAGGACGGTTGCGCCCTGCGTGTTGCACGCGAGACGCCTTCGTGGCCACAAGTATTGGATAGTTCAGGTGATTAAGCAGTGATGTTTCCAGAATCTGGCAGATTGCCAAGGGGCCGTGGACAACGGTCAAAGGCACGTTTGGATGGACAACCCGTCCCTCGGGGATTGCCCGCAGACTGATCTTGCGATAGTGTCCTTCCTGTCGCAGCCAATCCAGAAAATCGTCTTGGAACATACGGTCCCCGCCGGGGCCGCAGTGCCCGCGAAGGCAATCGATGTCATGTTCCGTAATGTGAGTGTTCCGCAACCAGTCAACCAGCGATTCAAGGCCGGCATTAATGCAGTAGCCGGCCGCCGCATGATCGTAGTCGGGATACTTACGGAAAATATGGTCGAATTGAACGTGTTGCTCGTGCAATCCCAATCGGAAGTACAGCTGCGCCATGGTCAACTGATATTGATCCGTGAAGAGGAACCCCTCGGCGGGCGCGTATTTTTTCTGGTTCGTCATCGTATTCGCGTTCAATCTCCTTTCCCGCTCGACAACCGCGCATTCCGCCAGCCTCCTGCAGGATAACAGGCTTCGTGGTTGTCGCTATAAAGGTTCTGGTCGCTCGCTGTGCGCTCCGTCCGGAGCGGTCAGCCTGGATTCAGTTCGCTGGAATGGATAACCCGGACACCGGCGTCGGCCAGCTGACGACTTGTATCGTCATCGTGCGCGGGATCCACGGGACGGGTTAAGTCCCAGAGAAAAAAAGTGACAAATCCGCTCTCCGCCGCATCGAGCGCGGTCCAAAGGACGCATACGTCACGGGCCAGTCCACATACGACCACAGTTTGGGTCTCCCGCTCATGCAAGTATCCGGCCAGTCCATTCGATGGTCGTTTTCCCTGGGGATCCCAGTTATTTCGAAACCCACTGTACGAATCGGTGTCGGGCCTCATGGCTTCGCGAAAAATCGCGGCTGCATGCACCCATGGCAGGTCGGGATGCAGCTCTGCTCCGGGTGTATTCTGCACACAGTGGTCGGGCCACAGTATTTGCTCATGGCCATAGTAATCGATGGTCTCGAATGGAGCGCGACCCTCATGTTGACTGGCGAACGAAACATGGTTTGGGGGATGCCAGTCTTGCGTAGCAACCATGAAGGGCAGGGTGCGAGACTCCATCAATTTGCGCACGGGCCGAAGAATAGCATCTCCGTCGGGAACAGCGAGAGCACCCCCTGGGAGAAAATCGGGTTGGATATCCACTAAGATAAGCACTGAGCTGTCGCGTTTGATTTGTCGTCGCGTTGGCATGTTTTGAGGGTTCTTTCTTCTGTTGGTTAAACCAAAATAAAATGCCGTAAAACCACAGCTTAGTATACCATGCGCCGGGTCCATGGCGCAAGCCCCTGTCGTGTCGGGAAATCCCTGATATTGTGCCTCGATACTCACGGTAAGCGGGGGAGACGAGGGGAAGAGAACGCCGAGGATGAGGGAGGCCCCTGAAGACTGTGTCCGCGTCAGGCACCGTCTTCCGTTATCGTCCGCCATTTTCATTGGTTCCATTCCATCCGCGCCAGAACGACCGGACCGGCGCGAAACTGTGTCACTCTGACACATCGCAACCTTTTACAGGGCTCTTTTGGCAGATGTCTAAGAGTCTGCCTAGAAGCGGCTTATGTACATTAAAAAGGAACCTGGCATAGTATCTGTTTGTATTTATCAAAAGATATTAAGAAGCCCATATTGTATCACATAAAGGAGTAGTTCATGAATATTGAGAAATTCACGCAGAAGTCACAGGAGAGTATCAGTCAGGCTCATCAGCTTGCGGCGGCCGGCAATCACAATGAGCTCACGGGATTGCACTTGTTCGCCGCCTTGCTGGATCAGGAGGATGGTTTAGCCGCGAATGTCATCGGACGGGCGGGCGCGGATCCTGAATCCTTGCGGCAAGCCATTGAGAGTCGTCTCGGCAAGCTTCCGCGAGTTGAGGGCCCGGGCGCCAGTCAGGTGTATACCTCCCGCGAGATATCGAAGGTTCTCCAGGCGGCGCAGGCGGAAGCTGCGAAGATGAAAGACGAGTACGTGAGCGTTGATCATCTTTTGCTCGCTCTTGTGGATGAATCCAAGCAATGT
>JAIPIM010000051.1 GCA_021734725.1 Minisyncoccota bacterium
GATCTGTGCCACGTCCATGCACTCGGGCTGCAGCGGATTCAGCACGTCGACCCCCATCTTCACCAAGCGCGGTATCAGTCGGTCAATCTTGCCGCACGAGTGGATCCAGACATCCTTGCCGTATGCATGTATCATGTCGTACTCGCGCTGTTCGCCCGGCCGAATCAGATCATCCCACGTTTCCGGACTCATGAGCAACCCCTGTTGCGAGCCCCAGTCACTGCCCAGTAGAACGCCGTCGATGGCGTCGCAGTGCAGTACATTCTCCAGCATAACCATATTGCGGTCGATGATGGTGGTGCATAAACGCTTGGCAAAAGCGTAACTGCCGCCGATATCCATAAGGAAGTTCTCAATCCCTCGCGCCGCGTTCGCTTTCTCAAAATGACTGCCGTAAATCATGACCAGGATATACCGATCGGTTTGCTCGCGGAAGCTCTTGAGTTCATCGTAGAAAGAATCGTAATTGCCCGTACCCACGGCCAGGGACGGACTGGTCGGCGAGTCGGGGTCCCGCCAGTCATCCGCGAGGTATCCCCAGTGCCACCAGGGTATGCGGATCATTTCCACGTCGTTATTGAAAAAGCGGTCATTGAGTTCAAGTCGACCCAGCGAGAGGGGCTCGCCGTCTTCCGGAAGTCCGAGGCGAGTCCGCAGCTTGACGCGCATCTCGCCGTCCGGTCGTACGTTGAATGGCACGCGTTCGGTTTCCTGGTGATTGATTGCGGCTTTAACAAGGTCGCGACTGGTCATGGTTGGGGGCTCCTTACGTGCTGTGCAATAGAGAATTATGAAATGTCGTTTTTCCCGATTCTTGGTTCTTGGTTCATGGTGCGTGGTTTTGAACTAAGAACGAAGAACCACGAACCATGAACGACTCGGTGAAGGCTATTTCGCAAGAGTCTATGGGATGTGATAGAGGCGTGTAAATGAGATTTTTGGTTTCTCCGTTCGTTTACACATACCCCAGTTGCTTGAGTATCCAGTGGTTCTTTGCCCAGTTTCGTTCGACTTTTACCCAGAGGGTGAGCGTGACGGGGACTTCGTAGGTTTCGGCGATTTCTTTCTGGGCTTTGTGGCGGATATTTTTCAGAAGCCTGCCCTTTTTCCCGATGACGATGCCTTTCTGACTTGGGCGGTCGACCAGGATATCGGCATGGATCGTCCATTTATCATTGGTTTCGTCGATATCGCGTACCTGCACCGCGACGGCGTGCGGCAGTTCCTGTTTCAGCACCGCAAAAAGTTTTTCACGGATCATATCGCCGACGGCCAGCTTACGCGGAAAGTCGGTAAGTACATCGTCGGGGAATAGCGGGGGCCCTTCCGGCATTCGCTCGAAGATGGCGGTCAGCAATTCGGGGATCCCTTGTCCTGTTGTTGCCGATACATGCAGCCATTGAGTGGGTGGAGTCGCCTGTTTTTCCGCGCACACGTTTTCCCAGAGTTGCCGGTAGTCGTCTTCGTACTGGCTCCCGAGATCGCTTTTATTAAGAACCATGAGCGGTTGAAGATTGTACTTGACGATACGCCGAAACCAGCCTTCGTCTTCGGCACGAGGCACGGTTGACGTGTCCAGAACCATCAACATGAGGTCGGTCCCTTCGGCTGCGTTCCGGGCAATTCGATTCATGATCTTCCCAAGATCGTAGGAGGCTTGGTGAACACCGGGCGTATCGAGAAAAACCAGTTGGCCACGCGGCTCGGTGAGTATGGCCCGGATGAGATTTCGCGTAGTCTGAGCCACGTTGCTGACAATACTGACTTTTTCCTCGAGGATAGTGTTCAGCAAGGTTGATTTACCGACATTTGCGCGGCCGGCCAGAGCCACAATGCCGTTTCGGCCACGCGGTTTTTCGGAAAGAATGTCCGCTAAGTTGAGTTCCTGCACAAGGTTTATCCTTTCGTTGATGACGAAGATAACCTATCGAAGGGGCATGGGCAAGCTTTTGGGCCAGACGGCGTGGACCTCAGCCTTCTATCCTAAGGGGACGTATAAGGGTTTAAGGAAGGGGTTAAGGAAGGGGTTAAGGAAGGTTTAAGGAAAGGTTTAAAGAGGTTTAAAGAGGTTTAAAGGGACGTACGTAGGTAACACCATCATAATAAGGAAGATGTCGCGAAAAATATAGTTAATAGAGGCTTTAAAGCAAATCGTCCGTGCGAGGCGATTTGTTTTAAAGAGTTTCTGTGTTGTTCCGTTGTGTTCAGGCGACAGTTTCACCTGCAAACTGAATGTCACGCAGTCACTGTATCAACTGAATCCATGGCGGAATAAGGCATGATGACCTTAGAACGAATCATCGTGCGGGCTGCTTTGCCTCTAAGGCCATGTTAAGTGTGGATTATATGCATAAAGTACGCGAAGATAGCGAGTAAGATACGTACGTCCCCAAGTAATCAATACGTACGTCCCCAAGTAATCAATTAATCAATTGAAGATTTGCGAACAAAGCGTGGCACAGGGACGCGGTAACCCGCGTGCGTGAACGATAGCGTCACCACTGAGTTAGGCGGAGGGGAAGGGGATCGGTGTTCGCGTGTACGCGTGCGGTCATCCGCCAGAGCATGTTTTCACGAATGCTTTGGAAAGCGGGATCGTGAAACCGGTTTGAGGTTTCCCGCGGATCGTTTTTCAGGTCGAAAAGCTGTGAGCTTTCCTGGCCGGCGGTCGGGTATACGTTCAATTTGTAATCTTCCGTGCGAATCGTTTGGCATGCACAGTAAGGTCCGGAACCTTTGGCATGTGTCATTGGGTCCAGTTCGTACATGTCCGAATAGCAGTCATCCCGTCCGATCCGGTCGTTTGTCCGCAGTTCCCCGGACCAGTTACGCCCTTGAACGCCGGGGTTGACAGGCAAGTCCAGCAGGCCGAGCAGTGTGGGGTACAGATCCGTCAGTTCTACCAATCCGCCGATACGTCGACCGCTTTTGTTCCCGGGCCAGTTCAGGATTAAGGGGACCCGCAGCACTTCGTCATAATGGAACGAGGGTTTTCGCAGCAGGCCGTGCTGTCCGAGGTGCTCTCCGTGATCGCTGACAAAGACCACGACCGTGTTGTCACGCTGTCCAGTTTCCTCCACGGCTGTGATCAAGCGGCCGACGCAGTCATCGATCAAGCTTATGGACGCGTAGTAATGCCTGACGATCTGACGTTGTACGGACTCCGAATACTGCAGCATTTCGTTGATTGCGGGACGCAGCGCATCCGGTGGCGTTTGAATATCTACGCCAACTTCGGGGTCCGGGAGCGGGATGTCAGCGTCGTTGTAGCGTTCAATCTGGTCTGCCGGTGCTTCGAACGGGTGATGCGGTGCTATAAATGAGCAGAAGGTCATCCATGGTGTGTCCGACTTGGCGTTTGAACGGATGTACGAATCGGCTTGTTTCGCGATATATGTGGACGCATGGTATTCCGAGGGGAACGGTGAGACATAGAGATCGCCGGGGGCATCGGGAATGCGGGACACGCGACGCGTGAGTAATTCCGGTGCTTCACGTTGTATCCATGCCACGTGGTTGCCGCGGCAGGCATCGTCGCAGCCGACATGCGTTTCAAATCCGTAATTTGTTTTGTATGGATCATCCGGGAAGGCGGCCAGGCAGGCGTCTTTGGCAAAGTGTTGCCAGTCCAGGATGGGGACGTCTGACTTCAAGACTTTCTGTGTGTACTGTTCGGGCGTCAGGTGGACTTTGCCGAAGGCCCCCGTGTGATATCCCTGTCGGCGCAGCCATTCAGGCAGGGTAGTCTCACTCGGCGGTAAAACTCCCATGCCACGGATCCGAATGGATGCCGGGTACCGACCGGTGAGTACCGACCCGCGTGAAGCCATGCAGACCGGACTTTGGCAGAAGGCATTTTCGAAAAGGGTACCCTCCGCGGCCAGGCGGTCAAGATTCGGTGTTTGAATGACTGGATTTCCCATGCAGCCCAGACAACCGGCCTGATGCTGATCGGTCATGATCCAGAGGAGGTTCTTTCGGTTGATCTTCGTCATCGTTGCTTTTGTAATGACATTCCTCACCGATTCAGATCCCCGGGGACGGTCAGTGTTCGAGCAACACTTGTTTAGCGTGACGCGCATAATGCCCGCGGATGTCTCGGCTATAGTTTTTCAATAGTCTTTCGCCTATGCCATGCCAATCGCCGCAGCGATAGAGTGCACGAGCAAGTATAAGTTCACGAAGCGACGTATTTCGTGTGCTGTTGTCGGTGGGATTTTCCGTTATGTTGGGCAATGCATCACCAATTGCGATCCAGGCGTGTCCCGTCATTCCTTCTTTCTGTAGTAATTCCGCCAGTGGCTGGGCCGCCGCCTG
This sequence comes from Minisyncoccota bacterium, assembly GCA_021734725.1. Classification (GTDB taxonomy): domain Bacteria; phylum Verrucomicrobiota; class Lentisphaeria; order Oligosphaerales; family MVZH01; genus JAIPIM01. The sequence goes on from JAIPIM010000051.1 coordinate 4,318, forward strand.
GATGCGGAGTTCTTCACAGTAGAGGGCAACGGCACGATGATGGGAAAGTTCATGGGAGGCGTCAAGTTGTGTCATTTTCTCCAGGACCAACGGGAACCCCTCCTCGAGTCGAGCCATGCCGAGGCAGACCATGACGCGGTCGAGTGGACTGAGGCTCATGCCAAACTGCCCCATCCCTCTGTAATTCCAGCCTGCGTCCCACTCTGTGTGTTGCAGGTAATCGATAAGGGAGTCCTTTCCTTCTCGATCGCCGAGTACGGCCAGAAGTTTGGCGTACGTAAGTTTCTGATCCGAATCTTTTTCCGCGTGATATGCTGTGTGCAGTAACGGGATTGCGATATCCGGGTTTGACAGCAGAACGGCGATGTCCCGATGGCTGTTGAGTTTGTGTTCAATCGCAGCCGTGAATTCCGATTGGGGCAGTGGGAAGCTGTCCCTACAGTTCACGGCATCTTCCGGAAGGATGCCCAACTTGCACAAACGGTTTTGCAGTTTGCCGATGTCGATGGCACTGAAATCGCCTTCGTTTGCGGCCGCGGTAACCGCGGCGACTCCAATGGCATAGCTGTGGTTCTGGATGTCGGCCTGCATGCGGAGAACCGGCATCACGTCGCGGTGTCCGCTGATGGCCAGGCCGGTCACGGCTATGCCGCTGAGGGTTTTTGGCAGCAGACACCGGATTGGCAGGTACGCGTCCAGACTTTCTCTGTCTGGGGGAGCACTAAGAAACATGGGATGTACGGTCATGCCGTGGGTGTCGAAATTGCTGCGGCTCAGGCAGATACTGTCGGGGAAGGTACGTTCGGTATAGACATCGATCGGGGAGACTGTGTAGCGTCCGACGATCTGCCGCCGTTCCCGTGTGTCAACTAACTGCTGGACATCCCACTTGTCCTGGAACTTGCGTCGCGCGATGATAAACGCGCGCCAGGCGTCCACTGGATCGCTGTCATCGATGAATGTCCAATCCGTATTGGTATAGGTTGGAACAGCCGGACGATTGCCGAGGCCGGACCCTTGCACCGCGATGTGGGCGGGGCCGGTGCTGACACACTCTGCTCCGGCAGCGGCGGCGACATCGGCGTTTCCGCTGCAGTCGAGTACCACGCCCGCGCGGATGATCCCGCAACCGTATGGAGTGGCCACCGTCACGCCGCAAACGCGATCTTCGTCCACCAGGGCGCCCGTCACAATCGAGTGATACCATATATCCGCGTTTGCATTACGTAATTCGCGCCGGAACCATTCCTGCTTATGTTCCGGGTTCCAGCGCGGCGAATCCGGTGTTTGTTCCGTACTGAGCTGAGCGATGCCGGTGTCGACTTCGGCGGTGAACCCGGCGCGGTTGCCATGGTAATAGATGGAGATCATTCCCAGGGTGGCGACACCTCCCAGGCCGGAGAGACGTTCCAGCACCAGCGTGCGCGCGCCATTGCGTGCCGCCGCGATCGCCGCCGGTGCGCCTCCGGTTCCCCCGCCGACCACAACGACATCGTATTCATCCAGTGTCGGCAGTTCACGGTTGTTGATGTCAATCGCAGCTGCCTGCTCAAAGCGAGAGGTGCGTAAAGGTTCGCACACGGAAACCTTCTCGTTGTCCTCATTGTCGAGGTTCTCGGGATGGCGTGGAGTGAGTTTGTTTCCCGGGTGGCGCTTCCGCGCGTTTCGCGCAGCCTCTTTTCCGACGCGTTCGCCAAGGGCAATGAATTCCGCCGGTTCCATCATTTGCGCAACGGCAGGTCGGGCGATGTTCGCACACGGTCCCAGGACATACAGTCCCTCTTGCGACGGACGCATGCTGTCAAGATCAAGATTCTCGGCACCCGGCCATTGCTCGGTTGCCGCACAGGGAGAAACAATGTTCTCTTGGGGTACATAAAAGAGTCGTTCACTCCGCCAGGTATAGGCGGCATCCCAATGGCGGTCACAGATAGCCTGCAGCGTTTCAGACAGTGTTTGCGCCGTGTAGTCTGGACAATCAACGGTGAACGAAAGATCATAGACATCAAGCGCCAACTCCCCGGATTCGTCCGGGACGGTTATGGAGTTACAGGGATCCGTGTCCAAGATACGCTCTGGCGTTTTCCTTCGCTTGCGCAGGATTACTTGACGAAATTCGGTGGGGACATTTTGGTGTTCAAATGTCGCGCCGGAAAATCGTGCTGTCAGAGCGTGCGTGGAAGCATCAATGACGGTTTTCGCGCGGATCGCGAGTAGGCCGGAACGTGTCCCCAGCAAAACGCCTGCCATCTGTCCGTTTTCGTCCCTGAGAATGTCTGCGGGCTGACACTCGAAGAGAAACGGTATGTCTGCCTCCAGCATGACGTCATCCAGAGCCTTCTTGACGTGAATTGGGCGAACCGGGGCCTGCGCAAGCAGTTTCTTGGCAAGGGGGTGGTGGGTGGGGCTTAACTGACCCGTGTTTGTGGTGGGCAGATACAGCCGACCCGTGGCGCACAGATCTTCACCCAGGTAGGTTTCCGCGGCCGCAAGGAATGCACTAACGCCTGCCTCGGCGGCCGCGACGGCGGCCGCGACGGCTCCGGTACAGCCGCCTATGACGACAACGTCGACGTCCGCAATGATTGGTGCCTCGTTTTCTCTCATAAAGGGGATCCTTGTATCTGATGGCGATGTCTGCAGGCGTATTTTGCGTTGTTTCCGCCAAAACCGTACTTTTTGGAGTGGACTCAGTACTGTATACTGAATCCGTGAAATTTCCGTTTTTTTCGTTTTATGATCCTCACAGACTCAACGTGCTATAGCGTTTTGGTGCTTGGTCTGCGGCCCCGAGGACCGCCTTACAATTCCGGCATGCATGTAACGCGGGTCCCGGGTCCCTGTCGCCTGTTTTAATCGTTTTCCCGAGCCAGGCATTCAACCGGCCAGTCGAGCTGTTTCATCAGGCGCATAGCGTTGCCGCCGAGAATCTGTCGCTTGTCTTCCTCGGGAATTGCCCGGGCATAAGCCACCGACCCGATTGAGAGACAAAGATCGAGGTCCTGGCAGTCGGTTCCAAAGAGAATTTTTTCGACCGGCATAGACTGCCACAGCTCCGTGACGGACGCAAAGGCCGGAGTTACGAACGACGCGCACGTGCTCATGTAGACATTTCGCAGTTGTGCCACTATCTCGCCATGGCCACTATAGGCATGTCCGATGATGAATGTAATATCCGGGAATCGTTCCGCCCAGTTGCGCAGACGCTCCGGAGTTTCCCAGCTGTGATTAAGTACCACTGCTTTCCGGTTTCGGATCCGTTCGAAGGCTGGAGTCCAGTCGACGTCGCTTTCGCGAACGCCCTGATAGTGACAGATCAACTTCAACCCCCGAGCGCCGTTCTCTATTCCCTCATCGATCAGCGTGGGCCAGTCATCCGGTCTGTCGCCTCGCAGCAAGGTCAGTGCGGTGAATTTGCGGGGGAACAGTTTTGCGGCTTGGTACTGATAGCGGTTTCCGGGTGCCGGGTCCGTGCCTACGGCTATGGTGAAGGTGACCAGGTGATCGACTCCCACCCGCTCCATGTGCGCGACCATTTGCCGCGGAGTGTTGTAGGGAATGTAGTAGAAGTCCGACGATATTCCCAGGTGAGCATGACAATCGATGATGGGGACATGATTCAAGGGGACACCTTGCCGGATGTAATTCAGCAGTGGGGTTTGTTGGTCATTCATCAGTCACCTCGCCGAGCAGGTTTTTAAGATTCGTAAATGCTACAGCTTCCTTTTCGTTGTCACTGATCTGAGCATAGGCAATGGGCATCTGAAAGCTGCCGGGATCGAGCCCCGGCAATCCGGCGCTGAAAAACAATCGGTCCGCCCCGAATGCATCGACAATTTGATCGATCATACGATGCTGCCAGAGCATGGAAACGGAGATCATCAGGTTCGTTGTTGCCGCCAGGGCATCGAACAGCGGTCGGTTGACCCGTGTTCGCCATTCCCCGGCGAGCACGCGCAGGTTTGAATGTTGCCGGCAGAACGTGGTCAGATCGGCCCAGTCAATGAGATTCTCTCCGCCGTTGATATGTCGGTAGGTGAGGAGTAACGGCAGTTTTCGTTCGGCCAGGCACGCCGCTATCGCGGCAAGCCGTCCAGATTCATTGAGACGAAAACCTGTTTGCATGGGACTGAAGAGGAATGCTTCCACGTTTTGCTGGAGCGCGCGTTCGACGAATGTCGCCGGAGGTTCCGGGCAGACGGCGGCGGATTCAATTGCCCATACCCGATGCAGGCGAGACGGCAGTTTTTCCGGAAGTGCGTGATTCCCCACTTCCGGGTCGCAATCGCGGGCGGTGTAATGATAAACCAGCGCTTCAGCTATATCGTATTGGTCCATGACCGCGAGAGCTTCCGCCACGGTCGTGGGTGCCGTCGAACCCTGCCGATTGCAACGTCCGATGCCAAAGCAGCCGTCGAAAAATCTGAAGTTCATGGTTAACTTCCTTCATTATTCACCACAAAGACTCGAAGGCTCAAAGGGCGTTGTGGGCGACGCATTTACGCCGAAGACAAGTGCCCTTCTATATCGTGACGCGAAGCCTTACAGCCGAGCAGTGCCAATACGGTAACATGCCGAATAACAATGTCGTATGGTGCTTTGAGCCTTTGAGGTTGATGAATTAATCAGAACTGGTCAGCCAATGCCGAGGCAAGGAGCTCCGCGGTTTGGCGTAGGGATTCCGTGGGGTCCAGTGCCGGCATGTACTCCAGTCCAAACCAGCCTTTGTAACCCAGTTCGCGAATGCGTCGGACCACGAACGAATAGTCCATCTCGCCCGTGAAAATCTCGTGGCGTCCGGGAACGCCGGCGGAATGGAAATGGCCAATCCATTCCATGTTTGCCGCCAGAAACGCGAGATGATCACCCGTCATAATCTGTTGGTGATACAGATCGTAGAGGACGCGCAGATGCGGGGAATTCACCTGACGCGCCACGTCCACGGCCTCCTCGCGTGAAACGAGGAAATAGCCGGCGTGGTCAACCTTGTCGTTGAGGGGTTCGAGATTGAGTAGAAAGTTTTTCTTCTCGGCAATCTGTGTTGCCTGACGCAAGGCCTCGATAAGGGTCTGTTTCTGTTCGTAATAATCTATTGTCAGCCGGTTCCCGGTGGTGACGATACCGGATGTGCATCCCGCCGCCAGCGCATTGTCCGAATATCGGTCGATCCGGTCGAGAAACGCCGAGAGATTATCGCGGTTGACCGGCGCCATTGCAGGATCCGCCGGGCCGTTCATGACGATCGAGACAAGTTCCATGTTCCGCTCGCGGCAGGCGTCTCCCATCGCTTTCAGTTCCTTTGCGTCGCCGCCTTTCCACGTTTCAACGCCAGCCCAGCCGGCTTCCGCAATAGTTGCGATACGCTCATCAATGGATCGTTCGGCGAAAAACACATCGAGCAATACATCGGCTCTCATCGGAAATCCTCCTGTCAGAATAGTTTTGCGAATCCGTCGTTTATTTGTTCGGCAAACGCTGATGCCCATTCCGGGGTGTCAGTGGGATTGATGCCGATCGTTCCCAGCCGCAACATAATGTCTTTTGTGCGCGGGCACATGTCCGGCGAGTAATTTGGCAGTTCCTTTACATGGGAGCACGTGAAGGGGCATCCTTCCTCGGTAACGGTCTTCTGCTCAAGAATGTGCTCCCAGTTCCAGTAGACGTGCCAGTCGCGAGCGCCTTTTGTATCTTTTTTGGCCAGACCGCCAATGCCGATATCGGCGGCCTTCATGGCGTCTTCCCGTGACGCAAAGAGGATTCCCAGTGTATACCCGCACACGCCGTCCGAGTCATGCGGCTCCACCCATTGCGCGCCGTCCGGGAGTTGAATCTCATTGCGAAGTTGATGGTAGACAGTGCGCGTCCGGTTATTGATGTCGTCCAGCTTGCGCAGTTGCGCCAGGGCAACGGCGGCGCACAATTCGGGCATCCGGTAATTTTCGCCGCAGAAGAGTTCTCCTTCTTTGCGTTCGCGGGCGTATCGGTCCGGTCGCCAGCAAGCAGCGGTATCGTGATAGCTCTGCGCTCGCGTGTAGAGCCACTCATCGTCCGTGGTCAGGATTCCGCCTTCTCCCGAGCCGATGACTTTATAGGCATCCAGGCTTACGCACCCAAAATCGCCCCAAGTGCCGAGATATTTTCCTTTGTACTTGCCGCCGCATGCCTGTGCGGTGTCCTCGATGACAAACAGGTTGTGTTCGCTGGCGATGTCATTGATAGCATCCATCTGGCAAGGGTGCCCTATCATGTGTACTGGCATGATTGCTTTTGTGCGCGGCGTGATAGCGGCGCGTACGGCTTCCGGATCGAGCGTCAGGGATTCATCGATGTCAACGATGACCGGGATTCCGCGCGCCACCACAATGGCGGATACGCTGGCGAAGAAGGTGTAGGCCGGAACAATGACTTCATCGCCGGGCGCGACTCCCACGGCCATGAGGGCCGCGATCAAGGCGCTGGTGCCCGAATTGACCGCCAGCGCGTGTTGCGCACTCACTTTGGCGGCGTACGCCTGTTCGAACTCTATGGCCTTACTCTTGTCGTTGTAATAGCGGAAAAAATTTCCGGCATCCGGCACAACGGGATCCGTTTCCAAGATCCGACGGATCTTGTCGCGGGATTGGGCGGACACATTAAAGACATCAAGGGTTTCCATCAGTTCGTCGGTTGAATACTTGCGGTATGTGGGGCGTTTCATGTGCATGTCTCCTGATCGGTCGTGTTTAGACTCTTGTGAAAAGGCTTTCACTCGAGTCGTTTGTGGTTCGTGGTTCTTCGTTCCTAGCTAATTCATGAACGTCGTCACGAGAGAAGCCAGTGTGCGTGAGATCAACAACGTACAGCCGTAAGCCGGACGGGGTACTAGTTCAAAACCACGCACTGAAAACCAAGAACAAAGAACAAGAAATGCGAAGAGCGACATGTCGCAATTCTTCAGGTTTTGTTCGAATGGATTCCTCTTTGTGCAGCGAAAGTTACGGGCTGCTTGTTCTGAAAACATGAATACAATACAGATAAAACACTGTATGAGAATGGAGGAAAAGGCATAAAACATGAAGGATCAGGCATTCTTTGGGTTATCCGTTTTCCAATGGGCTCGCCTGAATAATCAGGCTAGCAAGTGTTGTCTGGCGAATCCACGCATTATCGTGTACAGTTTCGTGACGTATTCGGCTGAGCAGGATGGTTGTAATCGGCACGCTGAGGCGGTTCCCACTTTTCGGGGGGCAGCTCCTACACCGTGGCAATCGTTGCAGGCGCCTGGAAACAGCAGGGGTGTCGCACAAACGAAGTAGAGCCGGAAAACCACGAATGACGAACGGAGCACTGCGAACGACTCACGCTAAATCTATTTCTCAAGAGTCTTTGGGTACGGAAAGCAAGGAGAACGAACATGGAACTGCCTGAACTGTTCGTGATTGGCGACAGTATCTCCATAGGATACGGTCCGTCGCTGGAGTCCATGGTGCACGGAGTGTTTCAATACGGTCGTAAAGGGGGGGCTTTGGATCCTCTGGGAGATGTGGTACAGGGCGGGGATTCGGCTCGAGTTCTGGACTATTTGAAGCAACTGCACGAGAAGCGAACATTTCATCCGGATGTGCTTCTGGTGAATTGCGGGCTGCATGACCTGAAGACGGACAGGGAGAGTGGGGAGAAACAGATCCCCATCGGTATGTACGAGCGAAATCTGTGCGAGATTGCGCGAACCGCGGCCCAACTGTGCGGGTCTATGATTTGGGTGCGCACTACTCCGGTACTGTTTGCTAGGCATCGCAAGGTCAAAACGTTCGACCGATACGAAGCGGACGTGGACAGCTACAATACCGTGGCCGACAATGTCATGGCAGCCGAAGGGATTATGTCAGCGGACCTTTTTACGTTCACGGTGAAGCTTGGAGTTGCGGAGGCATTGAAGGAGGACGGTGTGCATTTTAGGCCCGTGGCAAGTCGCTTACAGGCCGCCTACTTGGCAGGTTATCTGGGCCGTTTACGGGCGGGCGAAGACTAGCACCGCGTTCGTCATTCGAGCTTGCACCACGAACGACGAACCACGAACCAAGAAAAAGGCGGGCGAACATTCGTATTTTAAACAACCCGTTGGACGTTTACACATGGAGGTGAAAGGTGAGATTTTGGGATCGGATCGGCTGGCATGGTTTTCGGACAGCTAAAGGCGTGCTTTTGGTGTTTGGCTGCTTTCTTTCCGGGGCGGCTTTGCGGGGCGACACCATTGTGTTGCGCGACGGCCGCGAATATGAAGGTAAACTCGAGGAGGCAACACCTGACGCAATTGTGTTTAGGCAGGACGGGGAAACAGTCCGCTACGAGCGCACTCAGGTTGTTCACCTGCACCTCCAGCGACAACGGGAATGGCATCGGTACGGCAGAGTCGGCGAGATTCCCGACGAGCTTCTGCGGAAAAGTCTCGAATTGCCCACAAACCGTCCTGAATACCGTGGGGCCGGTATGGTGACGCTTGCTCGGGAAATCACGGTACGATTGCGATCGGCGCAGACATGGGGCGTAAACACCCGGAACATTATCCGGATACTCAATGAACATGGCGAAGACGCGTCAATCAGAGACATCATTTATCGTCCAGACGTCGAAAGGGTGAACATTCGGCACGGCATTTCCATCCGCTCCGACGGTACAGTTGTCCATTTGAAAGACTCGGCTGTCCAGGACGAATCCTTATATCCCGAAGACAAACGCTACAATATCCTACGGCGTCGGCGGTTTGCGCTGCCGGAAGGAAAGCCGGGGGTCGTTTTAGATGTTGCTACGGTCAAGGAACGCACGGCGGCTGTCGGGGACCAACGGTACTTTCAAGAGTTTCTCCTGGGCGATATCGACCCTCTTGCCAGCGCAACAGTCTCCATTTTTGTTCCGGAGGGTACTCCTTTCCGGTGGCAGATGCTCAATGATCCGTCCGAGTCCGTCAGCCATCGAAACGAAAGCGTGGACGGCGGTGTCTGGTACTATTGGAAGAGAGACAATACGCCGAAACTGTTTCCCGAGCCGATGATGCCGCCTTGGAAGGATGTGATTCCGCGACTCGTTGTAAGCGCCGACGGTCGCTCCTGGAAGCAGCTCAGCGTTGACTCCGAGAGCCGCATGCGGGATGCTGTATCACGTGTCACGGATGACTTGCCTTCTCCTCCGGCTGACACTGTGCATGGTCTCTGGGAGTTTGTGTCACAAAACGTGCAACAGGTCGATGTCCCGCTTTCTGCTTCCGGCTACACACCGCGTCCGCCCGCTGAAACGTGGAAATTGCGCAGTGGGTCGCCCCTGGACCGTACGTTTCTGTTCTATGCGTGGCTTCACCGTGCGGGCCTCGATGGGGATTGGGCGTGGTTACGCGGACGCAGCCAGGGGGCCCTGGCCGGGGACGTACCCGGGTACGGCGCCTTTCGTGTTCCGGCGGTACGAGTTTCGAATAATCAGAATCCTTCGTGGTTTGTTTTGGGGGATGAGCTGGACCGCGCCGAAGAGCGGCTGGCGGATTTTTCCGGTGCCGCCGCGCTTTCTGTTGATACTGGATTGGCAAACCTGCCGGTTGCAGAACCGAGCATGCTACATACAGGGCGGTACATTCATTTGACGATGCAGAGTGAAGGGGATGCTGACGTGACTGAAACCATCAGATACCAGGGCATAGCGGCCAGGCAAATACGAGCATGGCGGCGCCTGACCGAAAAGGAGATTAAGAACCGTGTAGCTCAGATGGTGACGGGCACCATACCGAATGCTCGCGCCATTAATTACCAGGTGCTGGGTGATGTTACAAAAAACGAACCGTCCATTTCTCTTCGTATTACCTACCGGGTGGCTCGCTTGGCGGACAGCGGCGATACAATCTGCAGCCTGCGTTTGCCCTGGCTCGAGTTTGAAGCCTGGCAGGTGGGGCGCGAGGACCGCCAATTCCCCCTGTTCTGGTCGGCCCCCACGGGACAGACAGTGAATGTTACCATAGACTGCCCGAAGCGTTTCGCACTGGCTGCCGAACCCGATGCACGTACGTCTGAAAACGACGTGGCTCAGTTTCGCTTTTGTTCGGAGCGCAGGAACGCGAGCGGAACAGAGGTCACAGTTTCCTATGCGCGAACGGTTTTATCCGCCGAGAAGTCACAGTATGCCGACTTCAAACAGTGCCTTGAGACCCGTGCCGCTGCAGGGCGTCAGTACTGGCTATGGCAAAAGTAGCCCCTGTGCGAAACGGTGCCGGTTCCATGTTTGTGCATGGTAAGGACAGTTGACGACTTGATCGCCGCCGCGTATTGTATTATGAGGAGGGAACCGGTTGAGGCGCGTGCCTGGCATATTTGCGGCACAGGTATGAAGACGCCGTGCCTACTTGCAAAGCAGTTAACGCAGGCGGTTGCTGTATGCCTTATCGGCTGGAAAGATATGAGCGTTCGGGCAATTCTCGCGGTTCTCCCGCCAGCGGTCGGCCGCGCTGGATGCGGGTGCGTTGTTATTCCTACCATCGAGAAGTAAGCCGTCTCTTTGACGACATGATTCATGAGCCGTGGGGCCGCGTTGAGTGGCGTGCGGATGTTGATGTCAGCGAGAACGATGACAGGTTCGAAATACGTATGGACCTTCCCGGCGTTCCGGAGGGCGCCATCGATATTCATGTCAGCCAATATCGGCTGACTGTGAGCGGTCGGCGGCTGACCGGGGTTGATGCTTCGGGGGACACGTTGCAATTTCGTGTTCGTGAGCGTGGGTATGGAGAGTTCGGCCGCGCCATTGAATTATCGCACCCTGTGGATCCTGAGCGTGTGACGCACGATTTGAAGGACGGGGTATTGACCGTTATCCTGCCTAAATGTAAAGGAGAGGAGGGGACCGATGGCTGAACGATCTCAGCCGAAGCATGACTGGAAGGGGCGGAGGTTAAAGCATGCACGTCCGCCGAAAGGGCTGGCGGCGCACGACCTCGACATTGATCTTCCCGACGATTTATTTACGTTTGAGAGCACTTCCGATGTGGAACCGTTGGACGAGATTATCGGGCAGAACCGGGCCATGGAAGCTCTGGATGTCGGGCTGGGCATTACCCAGGAGGGGTACAATATTTTTGTGGCGGGTCTCACCGGTACGGGGAAGATGGGAACCATTCGTCGCAGTCTCGAGGTGAGGACAGAGGGTGCGGTGGTGCCTCCCGACTGGGTGTTCGTTAATAATTTTGATGAACCGGATCGGCCGTGGGCGATTTCGCTGAAGGCCGGTTGCGGGCGCAAGCTGCAAAAGCATATGCAGGAGTTTGTGGACCGACTCCAAGATATTTTGCCCAAAGCATTCCGTCAGGAAGACTTCAGCCAGGAAAAGGAACGCCTGAGCGAGACCTATCATAAGCGTTTTCAGGAACGGCTTGACGAACTCGACGCGAAGGCAAGGGAGCACAATTTCACCATACGTCA
>JAIPIM010000052.1 GCA_021734725.1 Minisyncoccota bacterium
CGTGATGTCCGGACGGACATACGCGGTCCCCCAGTTTACGAGAACCGGTACCCGGGAAAACGTGAAACGCTCTTCGCGTTCGCTGGATTTCGCAACATCCACCATCAAGTCAATGTCACCAGTCCGCAAGCGATCCAGGCATTGCTCCCAGGTCCCGCGTATGTAGTCAATTTTCCACCCCTTCCGTTGAGCTATTTCCGCAAGAATATCAGGGAAAATACCGGCAGTGCGTCCGTCGGCTGTCGTAAAAATCTTGGGCGGGTTGTTGTACGCCCCCACACGCACGGTCTCAGTGTCTTCTGCGGCAGCCGCCACCACGATCATCGTCACCAGCAGCAGTATGAGCCAGTACTTCATGACATCCCCTTCAGTACTTCGTAAGAATGAGATCTATCGTCCCATAACAATACCCGCGCAAATTACGTACGTCCAGAAAACCGAATTTCGCAGCCTGCTTCCCACCGTCGCGGGAGGTTCAGGCTGTCCGCAAGAGATCAAATCTACCCACGGATTCCGCTATAGAACGAGTTTTCATTCACCACAAAGCCTCGGAGACTCGAAGGTGTTAAGCTTTTTGTTTTTCTTAGAGCCTTTGTGTCTGAGAGGTAAGCTTTGGGCGCGTTTGTTTACGAATGGGTGTCGCGCACGTGCACTGTGCCGGTGAGAGCGGGTGTCTGGCGGCCGCCGACAGCTATTGTAAAAGTTCTTTCCTCGACGATCCAGAGTTGTACGATCTCATCTCCCGCCAGTGGGCCCGTGTTGGTCACGGTTACGCCTACCGAGGTTTTTGTATCTCCTTGTCCACGCCTGAGTTCAGTCAAACTCCATATACTTTTCATAAAACTTCTGAGACTATCGTGCGGTGCGCTTATGCCGTTCTGCGGGAAATCCATAACACCCCTCGAGCTTCCAGAAGATAGCATCGGTTGTTGCGTGGGCAACAAAGTTTTTCCCCTTACGGCTTGACAGACGGGAGGCAGTCCTTTATGGTGAGAAATATTTCAACGCAATGGTTTTCATGAATTTTTATGAGGTACTATGGCAGGCTACGGATCACTTCAAGAGGTGGCGCGAAAAGCTGGGGTGTCGCCCGCTACGGTGTCGCGTGTTGTCAATGGACGGCGTGGGGTTGGTGAGGCAACACGGCAGCGTGTTCAATCCGTGATCGATCAGTTGGGCTATGCTCCCGACCGACGTTTGGGGCAGTTTTTCAGGACCATGCACGGCGGCAGCCAAACGGTCGTTTTTGTGCTGGCGGAAAAGGTGTATGGGGAAATGGCCACGGCGGAAGCCTTCTACAGCCGGATGCATCTTGCGGTGCAGGCTGAATTGAGTCGGCGAGAGCGACATATGCTTTTAGTTAACGCCGCTACCGACAGGACTCCGGATGGCAGTTTGAATTGTTTGGCGCAGGGAATATGTGATGGAGTTATTGGTGAGATCAAGGATCGGCGCATGGTCGAGCGGCTTGCGCAGCAGGCGCCGATGGTGCTTATGAATGTGGACTTTGCGCTGCCGCATGTGGACGTGGTCATTCCCAATGTCGAACGTGCGGCACAACAGCAGATTGCTTTTCTCGCCGGACTTGGTCATCGGAAGGTGGCATGCTTTCGCCCCTGTAACGTGGCGGACTCCGCGCCTACTTGGCAGGACAAACGCTACTGGTCCGCCTACCGGGATACATGTTCGGAATATAGCCTGCAGCTTCCACCGGAGTATCTGCAACCGATCTTATGTGACGTGCACGAAGACGAGGCCGCCATTGCCCAATTTCTGCAGCGGTTGTTTGCCCGTCCGGAAATCGCGCCGACTGCGATTTTGACCTACGATTTCTATGCCGGAACACTGCTGCGACAGTTAAATGACCGAGGCCTGAGGGTGCCGCAGGACGTCAGCATTGTCGGCTACGACGATTATTCCTTCAACAGTCACTGTCCGCTGGCATTGACCACATTCCGACAGGATTTTGAGGCTATGGCCAAGCATGCGGTACGCTTGTTCCTGGAGCGATTGGACGAACCTGATCGGCCAGCAGCGCGGGTTGAGATTGAGGGTCAATTTATCGAACGGGATTCAACCGCGGCACCGGCTCGACCGGTAGATGACAGTCGAGTGTTAAAGCCAGTATCGCAGTAACAGGAGGGACCACGGATCATGGACGTACAAGCATCGCCCCAGCAGCGGTCCTTTACACTTATAGAACTTCTCGTGGTCATAGCGATCATTGCGATATTGGCAAGCCTCCTTATGCCGGCCCTGAGGCAGGCGCGGGAAACGGCTCGATCGGCTGTTTGTACAAGTAATCTCGGTCAAGCCGGGGTGGCGTTGCACATGTATGCCGCTGATTGGGACGGCCACCTGCCCGCAATGTACGGTGCCGGAGCGGGGTGGTGGACTGCTGTTCTCCGTCCTTATTTCAGCCATAAAACCGGTGCGTTCGGCGGGGATTGGCTGCGGTGTCCTTCGGCTCATTCCAGCAATCCTTCTCATCTTACGTACGGCGGCTCGACAGGTGAAAACAGGTCAACGAAAGTCCCATTCATCTATGCGCCGCCCGCGTCCTGGGGCGAAGGGTTTCCCGGAAAATACCAGCGCCTGGACGTGCTTCTTCCCACAGGTCTAATGCTGGCCGATACCCAGCCGGGAGGGGGGTGGGGACAAGCGATCATGAATCCCCAACCCAGTACTGTTCTCCGTTTCACCACGGACACCACGGGCGACGGTACGCCTGACACACCTTCTTATTGGACGGGCAAGTATCTGGGCGGCATTCAACTAAGGCACGGTAGCCAGTCAGGTGAAAGACGCTTTCCCGATGGGATATCGGCCGGGGGCCGAGCCAATGCTCTCTTTCCCGATGGAGCAGTACGCGCCGTCGCCTACGATGAGCTTACCGAGAACAAAGGCGACAACAAGGTATTTCGCAATGTGAAGTAACGTTCGCGCGAGTCGTTATTGAAACAACCCCAAGGAGGTAACGAAACGATGAGTATAGATACTAGTGTGGATCGTTGTTCCGTAAACGAAAACCAAGGAAAGAAGGGAGAAGAAACGATGAAGACGCAACTCCAAGAAAAAACCAATGGTAAACTGGTGAACGCACTGCTTGTCGGTTTTGCCGTGATGATGTGTGCGGGGTCGGCGTTTGGTGCCACTCTTTTATTCTCGGAAGACTTTGAAGGCATGACCGTGGGCGCCGCCATTGGCGATCAGACGGGTTGGACCGAGGGTGGAGACGGTTACGCTTCGGGGACTATTGTGGATGGTAATTATCTGCGCATGTCGGGAGGTTACCCGAAAGGTGCAAGTTATTGGGATTATGTGCGCCGCGACGTGTCGGGTCTCGGATCCAACGCCGTTACGCTTCAGTACAGTGTGGACACCGGTAACAATCTAGTGGCGGGACAGTATTATGGCAGACGAGTCCAATGGGGGATTGACGACGCCAGCGGAGACCCCTTGGTTCAAGTGGCAATGTTGGATTTCGACTCGAACCTTACCTTCAACGGTGAAGACTACAGCGGCCTTTTGTCGGGGGCAGGGAGCACCTATGTATTCGACATTAATTTCAGCACCGACACAGTCCAGTTAACTCGTAATGGTACAGTTATTGGCACGGAGGCTTTACTTGGGGGAGATCGCAGCATTGCGGACGTGTCCGCGCTTCTGTTTGAAACAAACGGTTATTTTACCAGCACGACCCGTACGGTCCGGCTGGACGCAGATAACATTCGTCTGTCGGTAATCCCGGAACCGGCGAGTTTGGCATTAGTGGGTTTTGGCGGTTTGCTTCTCCTCCGGCGCCGTCGTCGATAAGGCAGGGGTCGGTGCGCTGACAGGCGAGGTAGGTGTATCCCCTTCCGCTCTGCACTGCGCAAGAGCAACGTGGGAGTGCATCATGTTGCGCCATCGTACGCCAAGGCTGGCTGCTGTGTTAGCTCCACGGCAGTCAGAAGCTCGAACCTAACCATGGATGTTACTGTCAAGAACAGTTTCTTGTCCCTAAACACCCAGGAGATTTGGAGATTCGATGAAACGATTGATTCCCATCGTCTTCTTTGTTCTGACACTAGCCGCGACAGCGCAAGGACGGGATCCATCTCTTTGCGTGCTTGATGAAACGTTCGATAGGTTTCAAGCGGGCGAACCTTTCCTGCCGCAAGCCGAGTATTGGAATGAAGACGCTGATGCGGTCCGGCTTGAAGAGCATGAGGTTTTGGTTGTGCGCAAGACCGAGACCAAGGATGACAAATTCGTCCAAGTCAGGATCCGCGGCAGTGCGGATGCTTCCAGTCGCGGACGTCCCTGGACTTCCTACAGCCTGCATTTTAATCTTAGTCGGGCAGTAAAAGAGAAACGAATAGACCTGCCGGAGCGAGGCGCTTTCGAGCTTTCCCTTGACCTCGATCCCGGCTGGCGTGGCGCTTATCAGGGGTATGGGCTGAGCATCGTGCTGCGCAGTAAAAAGGGAGAGGTGATGTCACTGGCTTACGGTGGGTCCGGTAGGTTTTCGTTGAACGGCATGGACACCGGCGTTCCATACCCGGGGAATTGGCATCGGGTGACATTAGTGTCCGATGCCGAGCAAATGGTGCATTTTTTTGTGAACGGAAAAGAGACGAGGGCAGCCGTAGCCACCCAGAGGGATTTTAGGCCCTCCGAATTGACGAGGATTGAATGTGTAGCCAAAATAACCGGTCGCAGTGGACGTAAGACCATGCAGACCGGTATTGACAACGTCGAGTTCAAACTGCGCGAGGTCGAGTCGTCCCAAGTTCCCTCGTTCAAGAAGCTACGTATCATTGGGGCCGGTGACGTATACACGCTGTCGCCCGAACAGCGTATTTTTTCCGACACATCAACCAAGTGGAGTAAGATTTCAGCCGAGTTGGCAGGCGCTGCGGTCTACCGCCAGACGTTAGGTGATCGCGAAGAAGTGGTCATCGAAGCAGACGTTGATGGCCGTCTGCTTGCTATCCCGTGGATTTGGGACTATGGCTTCTACCGGCATTTACCGTTGGGGAAGGGGCGAGTGGCGGATGGCTTCCGGTTTTTGAAGGAAGGAGTTGTCGAGTTAAACGGCGGATACTATCCGCTTGATCTTTATGGGGTCGATCTGAAGAAGGGAACCCATCGCATGGTACTGTCCGGTTATTGGGGGCAGTGGATTGTCGTTGGTTTTCAACCGGGGCACTCAGTGGAGGCTCAGGTGTTGCGGACAAGGATCAAAGGGGGCCTGACGCGGCACAATGTTTTTTTGCCGGGTCGACAGGCAACTCTGGAAGTAGACCCCGAATATGCGCCGGTCAACCTTGTGCTTTATCATCGCGGTAAACGGGAACATGGGTTGATGACGGTTCAAGACAGCGAGGGCACCGTTACATTCCACGTACCGGAAAATCAAGGTCGATATGCGTTGCTTGTTAGGTCAGCTTCCGAGCCAACGCAAACATCGACACTTCCGTTAACAGTGGGGTACCCGCCGGTTACTGAACCGCCGGCCCCCGGAGAAGATTTTTTTCCCATCCAGTTCTGGGGGGGCTGGGGATACGCCGGTCAGCTAATCTTACATCCGGAATTAACGAGTGACTTGCAGCAAATGGCGTTGTTCGAACTTGGCGCAAACACCTTTGGTACGGGTCACGGGAAAAGTGAATTGGTGGACGCTTTGAACGGGAAACGTGTTGTTGGGGCCGGAAAGCAAGGGCACATGGCGTTCTATCGACGCGAGCACACGTTGGAACAGGCAAAACAGCAGTTACGGGTACATCTTCTGGAACGATGGGAATGGCCGCCCAACGTGATCGGTTGGATGATCGTGGACGAACCCGGTTTAGGCAACGAATGGAGGTGCAAGCGTCTTGCCGCCTTGGAAGAACTGAGTCGCCGTGAATATCCGAATCGACACCTCGTCTACTGCCTTGTCGGCGGCAGCAGAGTTGAGCATGCCGAAAACTGGCTGGAACTGGGGAGCAGTATCCGTCAAGCAAGGATATATCCCATTCGGCGAAACAAAGACGTGAGCGAAACAATACGTTCCTACGCCACAACGATAGCGGCCTGGCAGAGGGGGGGCTCCCAAGCGCCTCTCTGGTTGGTTATGCAGATTTTCGGGGATCGTGGAGAGACGTTAAGCCTCTGGCATGCGCCAACCCCCGAGCAGGTGACGCTGATGGGGCATTTGGCTTTGGCCCGAGGCGTGAAAGGATTTAACTACTTTTGCTACGGCAGCGACCGGTCGGGTCCCGAGCGATTGAACGCCATCGCCGAATACCCGTTTGTGCCCACTGACGGGCGCTACGAAGCAGTCCGAAAGCTCAATCGATTCATCCAGCAACACGAGAGTCTGCTGGTGGGATTAAAATGGCAAGGGAATGTACGGAATGAAACGCCGATAACTGAGGTCGACGTCCAACAGCTGATTGGAATCGATAATACCACTTATCTTTGGGTTACCAATATGGACTGGGAGAACACTTGTCGAGCCCGGGTTCGCCCGATCTTATCCGAGGCTCCCACGAGACGGTTGCTGCAAGATGTCGATAGTGGCCACCTGACCGAAACCGCGGAAGACGGTTCGTTTGCCGTTCACCTGCCGCCCGGCCAGGGGGTGTTATACAGGATGATTAGAGATTGACGATGTTGAAGACAACGAACAAGGAAAAGAAAGGGAGTGGCATGGAATTAGGAAATCCTGGCGTGCGGAAGGGCAACGGCAACGTGATCGCGACGTGGCTGGCCGCTGCCGCGACATTGATGACGCTGGGGATGGCCTTTGTAGGAGCGGAGATCAGCACGTTTTACCAGATGGGCGATCCGCAAAAAGGTCGTATTATGCCCGTTCATCCGGCCGACGACAGGCGCCGCATCTGGCCAGTTCACGACGTGATTACACCGCATGTCCCATTGGCACCCAAGATCACAGGTGGGCCAGTCAGGGTTTTGGCGATTGCCAATCAGAACTATGGGAGGTGGCCGCTCGAACTCAAGCAGCGCCTGGACATTGATCTTTCGGTCGTCTACACTCGGAGCAACACGCAGTTTGGCTACGATCCCGGCTCTATCGGTTTACTCGCCGAGGATGTCGAGGCCAGACTTGTGCAGATGCTGAACAAATCGCCACAGGTGATTGTTTCGGAGTTCAACTTCGAGCGTTTCCCCAAGAAAGCAAAGGAGAGAATCCAGGCACTCATGGATTCGGGCGTTGCGTATGTCGGCTATCTGAATGGAGTTGATCTCACGGGTTTTTCTCCCCGCGTTGACGCGCAGCAGGATATTTTTGCGTCCTCGGTGCCATTTGCCTGTTTGCGGGAATTGGCTCGTGCTTTTGAAACCCGAGAAAAGGCGGCCGAACAAGCTTTCGAACTCTACGAAAACGAAAACGGCCACCGCCTCGCCAGCGTGTGGGAGTATCCCCGTGACGACGCGGCACCGGATCCCTCATGGTTGATGTACGAGTGGAACCCGCGATTCGAGGAGGAAGCATGGAATAGTCTTCTGGCGCGCGTTATTCTCTGGTGCGCGGGACACGATGATGCGGGACTAACTGTCAAAATGCCTCGTCAGGCAGTATCTCGGCGCGACTTCCCCTTGTCTATCGAAGCGCGGGTGGAAGATCCGGCGAATGCAACAATCATCGAGTGTCTTGTCTTCGATGGGGCGGGCCGTGAGCGACATAGGGTGGAGGCAGCCATCTCCGCGGCGGAGGTCGAGCTTGAGCTTCCCGTATTGCCGGCGGGTGACTATTTTGTGTTGGCGCACCTGTATGTGGATGGAGCGGTGCGCGACTGGTCACTGCGGGCACTGAGAATCGTGAGCGACATCGAGGTTGCCAAGATTGACATCGACGATTCACTCATCGCACAAAACGAGGAGGTCACTGCCTCCATCATGCTGTCCGGCGTACCGGATGCCGGTCTGGTCTTGACTGTGGAGACCCTGGATAATTTCGGACGTGTGCTTCACCGGCGGTCAATGCCGGCTGCGGAGGAGGTCAAGGTCACCCTGCCTACCGGGGGCTCGTTGCATATACATAATTATGTCAATGTCCAGCTAAAGTCCGCTGATGGCGATCTTATTCATGAAACCCGCCATGCATTTGCCATCAGCCAGCCGTCTTTGCCTGCCGATGACTTGGTCACACGCATGTGGGGTGCGAACGCGAGCGGTCGGCATTGGCATCGGCCGTGGAAGCATGTTCGGGATGGACTCGACGTGACTCGCGGCGGTCCGGATGAGGCGGCCTATTACAACATGCGAGCCGAAGTCGGTGCCGCCGATGCACGGGGAATCCGCATTGTTTCGCCGACCGAATCCGATGCGGGAGGCAGGGAGGTCAGCACAAGAAAAACGAGGGAGACGGCCGAGAAATGGGCTGAATTTCCGATTTTTCAATATCACCTCGGAGATGATTTTAAGTTTAATGAGGAGTGGAATCCTTACGCCCTCGACTATCTCGGGGGCTGGGCCAAGAATCGGTATGGCACGGTCGACCGTCTCAATGAGGCGTGGAGTACTGAGTACGATGATTTTTCCGAGGTGACGCCGGTCGAACAGTCCCAGGCGGAAGCGCATGCCTACAGCTCTGACGATTCCGATTACGGCGGCCTGTGTCACTGGGTTGACCAGCAACTTGCTCGCGAGGATATGCTCGTGGCGTTTGTCGGGGAATTGAAAGAAGCTATCCGGGAAGTGGATCCACGAACTCCGCTGGCTCTGAATAACACCATTCGATACCCCAGTCCGAATACCGGGTTCAACTATTGGAAACTGGCCAAGGCGTTCGATACTGTAGGCGCCTACGCAAATCCCATTACCCACGATGTTTACCGATGTGCACGCGCCACAGGAAGCCGACATGGTATCTATTCCGGTTCGTACGGGGTGTATCAGTATCCACCATACTACGCCATGCAGTACGCGCCGTGGGAGGCGGTGTTCAACAATATGAATGTGCATGCTTACTGGTATGGCTTACCGAACTACCGCCTTTACCCCGGGATTCTCGCGCCCGATTTGGGGCATCTACTTGGATACAGGGAAGTTCAAAAAAACGTTGAGGAACTGAAAGCAGGTGTCGCGAAGATGCTTTTCAACGCCGAGCGTCAGAACGACGGCGTGGCGGTGCTCTACAGCCAGGGCAGTATCAACGCCTCCGCGTTCCTTGGTAAAACAACGAAGGATTCCGTCATTCCCGCATTACCCGTTCCGGAGCAATGGACGGAAAGGTACTTGTCGTATTCAAGCGGCGACCGGCATGTGTATATGAACTGCTGGGAGGGATTGACTAACCTCATCAAGGATATCGGTTTCAATTACGACGTGGTTTCCGATGACTGCCTCAAGCAGGGGGTCCTGAACGAAAAAGGGTTTGCCATGCTGGTTCTGCCATTGGCTCTGCGGCTGGACGCCGAGACTGTGAAGGCGATTCGTGAATTTGTGCGTGACGGCGGAACGGTGCTGGCTGATTTTGCGCCAGGCCTCTTTAACGGTCGTATGCGACCTGCAATACCAGGAGCTTTGGCGGATGTGTTCGGATTCGAGTATGCCGGCGGGCTTCCTGAAATGGTGCTCGACGAAGGTGTGATCAGTGAAGACGCCGCGACGGTACTGGAGGCAGTTGAGGGCGCTCTGACGGACGACATGTCGGTGTCGGGAATGTATCTGTCGTTAGCCAATATTGACATTAAAGGAGCAACCGCGCTTGCTCGGACGGGTACACAAACGCCTTTGATGATGATCCATGAGTACGGTCGGGGTAAGGCAATCTTACTGAACACAATGGCGCGCGATTACCAGCTCTGGCGGACGCTCGGTCGTGAGATGCCGTTTCGCCAGGCCGTGGCCGCAACTCTGAAGTGGGCGGGTATGACGCCCCGGGTTGAATGTCGCGTGCATGCGTTCCGCGCCGGTCAGCGCCCTTTGCAGGCTACCGAGAAAGTTCGTTTTGTGCATGGGGATCTTGAGTATGTCGGGATTCTTCGCGATTTTTCGCTGCGTCCCGATGAACGCATTATTCTGAGTGACATGCGAGCACACCCCACAAGGATCGATTTTGGCCGACGGGCGCATGTTTATAATGTGCGCGAGGGAATCTATAGGGGGTATCGGCAGGAAGTTGACGAGATGATTCACCCCGCGCAGGCTCGGCTGTACGCCCTTCTCCCTTACGAGGCCAAGTGGCTGGAGGGAAACATCAAATACGTGCCTGAAAATCATCTGGTGGAGATGAACGTGGCCGTGACAACCGTTGGAGAAGGGGCGGCCGGGCGGCATGTTATCCGGCTGGAGGTCACGGATGCCCAGGGTCGCGAGCGACGCGAATATGCCGCCAACCTGATTGCGGAAGGAGGACGGCTGAACCATTCCCTGTATCTGGGACTCGAGCCGGAATTGGGGCAATGGTGCATGTCATTGAAAGACGTGGCCACCGGGTTGTCGTTGACCCGGAATGTCAATGTTACGCCTGGTGAGTAGGGGCGAAAAAATATTTTGGGTTCTTCTCGGTTTTCTGTAAAACGACCTGGATTGCGAGTGGACTCAACATTCGAAATTCAGCATTCAACATTTTACAGATTTCTGTGAAGAGTCATATTTTTCCACTATGAGATGCCATAGCGTTTCATTTTGCGATAGAGCGTACTGGGGTCGATGTCGAGTTGGCGTGCGGCGGCGGTGCGATTGCCGGCGTTGTCCCGGAGGGCCTCCTGGATGGCGCGTTTCTCCAAGTTCTTAAGCGTCCCGGATGCCGCGGTCTGTTCTTCGCCGACAGCCGAGCGGATATCGCCGGGCAGGTGGTCGCGTTGGATGACGGGACCACGACACAAAACAAAGGCATGCTGCATAATATTTTCCAGCTCGCGGATATTACCCGGGAACTCATACTGCATCAGCGAATCGAAAACAGAAGGGTCAACCCGCTCGATGTGTTTACCGGTTTCCGCATTCAGGCGTCGCCGGAAGTGTTCTACGAGCAGTGGGATATCGCAGCGGCGGTCTCTCAGTGGAGGAAGTTCCAGGCGCAGCACGTTCAGCCGGTAATACAGATCCTGCCGGAACGTGCCTGTATTCACCAAATCGTGGAGCGAACGATGTGTAGCGGCGACAATTCGTGCGTCGCTGGTGACCGGCTCCGTAGATCCCAGAGGTTCGTATGTCTTTTCCTGCAGCACTCGTAGGAGTCTGACCTGCATGGCGGCGGACACGTCGCCGATTTCGTCCAGGAAGAGTGTACCGCCTTTCGCCAAGTCAAAGCGTCCCGGTTTGTCCATTTTTGCGTCCGTAAACGCGCCTTTCCTATAGCCGAACAGTTCCGATTCGAGGAGTGTGTCCGGAAGCGCGCCGCAACTGACGGCGATAAAGGGGCCTTCCGGGCGATTGCTCAGATTATGAATGGCGCGCGCCAGCAATTCTTTTCCCGTACCGCTTTCGCCTTCGATGAGAACGGGAACGTTGGATACGGCGACGTCGGGGAGGATCGCGAAGATCTCGTGCATTTTCGGGTGCCGGCTCACGATGTCCTGGAAGGTATACGATTTCTCGATTTGGCGGCGCAGTTCTTCTTCGGTGCTGACATCGCGAAAGGTTTCAATGCCGCCGATGTGGTTTCCTTCGGAGTCTTTGAGAGCGCTCGCGTTCACGCATACCTTTACGTTCCGCCCATGCCGATCCACAATAGTCACGCGCCGTTCGGTAATGGTTGTTTTGGTCCGCATGACTTCGTCGAGTATGCATTGTTCGCCGCATACATCGGCGCGGAAAACGTCGCGGCACGGTTGCTCAAGCGCTTCTTCGGCGGTAAATCCGGTGATTCGTTCCGCCGCGCGGTTGAAAAACGTAATTCGTTTTTCAAGGTCAACGGTGAACACGCCTTCGCCAATGCAGTTGAGCATTGCCATGAGGTGATCTATGTCCACGTGTTGGTTTGGCGATTTTGTGCGTGTCATGTTGACTTTCAAGTCCTAATGGTTTGATGTGTCAACATCACCAAAACCGGCATCGACATTGGCGGCTCCGGCTTTCTCGAGTTGTCCGGTTTCGTAGGCGTTCAGGGCGTCGCGCACAGTGCCTTCTGCATCCTGATAAACGGCGATGCCGGCGTTGTCTAAGGTTGTGTAGGCACGTGGACCGCAGTGGCCGGTGATGACGGCATGCGCGCCGAGTTTAACCACACGTTGAGCGGCTTGGATTCCGGCTTCCCGTGGCGTTTCAAGGCTTTGTCTGTTGTCGTGGGCTGACCAATCTCCGGTGTCAAGGTGCACGAGGATAAAGAACCGTGCCCGACCGAACCGTTGGTCCACCGGCGAGTCCATGGATTCTCCCAGGGATGTAATTGCTACTTTCATGACAGCTATTCTTTTGCAAAGAGTAATGGGAATACAATATCACTGGTACAGCAGGGTACCCATACCGCGGCGAACAGAAAAACGGCTATCAGGATTACGGTGTACACATTCGCGGGTTCGCCAATTGCCATGGTAATATGAAACAGGGATGCCCAGGTGCTCAGAAGCACATGACCGGCGTGCGGAATTTTCGTGTGCGGTCGAAGGTAAGCGACCGCGATGCCGCAGAAGGCCAGGGGATTTACCAGCCACCATTTTTCGATGAACCCCAGGTGAAGACCTCTATTCGGCAAATCCAGTAAATATTCTCCCACGTAGGGGATTAAGCAGTCACTGAGCGTAGCGATTCCAACGGCGCCTATGTAGCCGATAACGACTGTTGCCCACAGTTTGCCTTTGCTGTGCCGACGGTACATGCCGGCGGTGACCAGGGCGCTCAGAATCACGTGGATGGGATGGAAGGTCCAGAAGAGACCGTGCGAAAACTCGGGAGGAATATTGAGGGAAACGATCAGCGCGAGAATAACGATGCCCGTCACCGTACCGAATATGGTAAATGGGACATGCTCTCGCAACTCAGCCGCTATCGTGTGAAGTACTTTTATCATAGGTCTACCTAAAACGACAAAACACGTTTTCGCCAACGTTCTCACGGTTTCGGGGATGTTTTATTGTTCTAACTCTATTTTACTGTTCGCAGGCGGCATGTCAAGCAGCAGGCCTGAGTCCACTCCAAAAAGTACGGTTTCGGCGGAAACAACGCATAATAGACCTCCAGAAGACCCTCGTCCAATGTGCAGGTATTTACTTTACAGCACACTAGCCCAAGTGCAGCCCGAATGAGAATGGATATCTGCCGATCGAATATTCAATACTTCGGCCGACAGTCCGCTCCACGACAGATTCGCGGGACTAAAAAAGTACAGCGGGTCCCGAGACCTGCCAATGCGCCGGTCATGCGGCCCGGAAGGACCGCAATACTGTGCCGGCGCGTCGTTGTCCCTCGGTTCGTCGGTGACTTAGCCCCATACTCCACAGCCATCCCATGGAATACTGGAATGTTGGAATCTTGGAATGTTGGGCTTCAAGGACTTACGACCAGATAATCGATGCAGAAAAGTGCACACTGGGGGTGCCGTAAAAGTGCCCGAATTACCCTTCGGACCGCGTCGATTTGTGCTCAACCCATCATTCCACCATTCCAAAATCCTATGGGACCACCGTGCCCATACTCCCATACTCACATACTCCCATACTCACATACTCACATAGCGCGATGACGGGTGGGAGTTTTGGGCGGTAGATTCCACTGTGATTTGGTGGGATGGAACTTGAAAAACGGCTTCCCACAAGTACGATGTGGCTTGACAACAGGCGATTCGTTTTTTGTTTTTCAAACGAAAGGAAAGTGAACGGAATGAAACAGATCAATGTAGCTGTGCTGGGGTTGGGCGGTATGGGCGGTACGCACGTGGGCGCCGCCAAGGCATCGCCTTATGTGAACAAAATTATTGGTTACGAACCGGATCCCGAGCGTGCTCGATTGCGGGGAGAAGAATTGGGAATCGAGTCGACAGCCGATCTGGATGCGATCTTGAACGATCCCGATATTGCACTCGTGACCATTGCCGCCATCAATGCCGTGCATGCCGAGCAGACGATCAGGTCGCTGCGCGCAGGTAAGGCCGTCCTCTGCGAAAAACCCATGGCGGAAAACCTTGCGGATGCTAAGAATATGGTTGCGGCGGAGGCGGAAACCGGAATATTTCTGCAGATTGGTTTCGAGTTGCATTACTCAAAAATGTACACGACTGTGAAGGACTGGATTGACGCGGGCTTGATCGGGACGCCCGTGAACTGTCACTGTCGGTACTACTGCAGTGAGTTTCACCTCAAAAACACCTGGCGAAGCAGAAGTAAAGGTACCATGATCGGGGAAAAGTTGTCACACTACCTCGATTTGCAACGCTGGTTCATGGGCAGTCCGGTGGAGGACGTTTTTTCCATGCACGCTCCCAACGCTGTTACGTATTTCAACCATCCCGACAATCATCAGATTAATCTGCGGTTTGAGAACGACGCGATTGCGAACCTCAACTTTGTCATGCACATCGGCGAAACGGATCATACGGACCCACTGCTCGAGTTGCTGGAGAAGCAGTCCGATGACGGGCATTTTCTGCAGTATCATATATTTGGCACCAAAGGCGCCATTGAAGCCGATGTTTTTCGTCGTCGCATTCGTCGCTGGGAGTTTTCGGACAGTCCAAAGCAATTGGTCAGCAAGATTGTCGAAACACTGACGTTTCCCAAAGAAGAAGACCAGGTGTGGTTTCACAATACGCACGGCCAGAATGTCCGTGTCGCCGAACTCGTAGCCAAAGGCCTGCCCCCTGAAAATCCGGCGACCGACGCCTTGGAAACCATGAAAGTCGGGTTTGCCGCCGAGACATCCGAGCGCGAGAAACGCATTGTCAAACTTTCGGAGATGTGAAGAGGACGCAGGCGTCATGAGCAAATACGGTACGTTCTCTGAATCCAAGCGCGAATTCATCATTAATCGTCCTGACACTCCCCGCCCCTGGATCAACTATCTTTGCAACCGGGACGGGCGGTATGTTTCCCTTCTCAGTGCGAACGCGGGAGGCTATTCCTTCATTGGATGTCCGAAAGACGGGCGGATAACCCGCTGGCGTTACAATTCGTTGCCCGACGACCGACCGGGCCGGTACCTGTACGTGAAAAGTCTGGAGGACAATGACTTCTGGACGTTGTCCTGGCAGCCCACGGCGAAGCCGGTGGAACACTACCGTGTGACGCATGGGTTGGGATACACTACCTTTGCCTGCGATTACCACGAAGTGGAGGCTGAGGCAACGTATTTTGTTCCCCTCGACGATTCTCTTGAAATGTGGCAGGTAAGCCTGCGGAATACGGCCGACAAAACGCAGCATCTGGAGCTCTATCCGTTTGCGGAAATGTGCCTCGGGCACGCGTTGATCGATCTGATCAACAAACCGAACGATCAGCATTTCAATCGATTGTGGTTCCGGGAGGATGTCAACGCTCTCTTTTCGACCAAGACCTATTGGGTGACCGGTGACAGCGCGAACATCCAGGAGAACAAGTCCTGGGATAAGGTGGCGTTTATGGCATCATCGCTGCCGGTGGCTGCGTACGCGGGTGAGCGCGAAGTATTCTTCGGCCCGTATCGTGCCGAACACAATCCCGTTGCGGTCGAACCGGGGACCCTTCAGAGCGCGGCTGTTTCCTGCGGAAACCTGGTATCCTGTCTGCGGCACTCCATTACTTTCGCACCCGGGGAATCTCTGGAGTTCCACATTCTTCTCGGTGTTGCCGACAAAAAAGAAGGCA
>JAIPIM010000053.1 GCA_021734725.1 Minisyncoccota bacterium
ACTGCGTTCTTTCAGGATATAATCAGACATGGTTTTTCCCTTTTTACGATGGGCTGGTCGTAAGTCCTTGCAACCCAAGATTCCAACATTCCAGTATTCCATAGGATGATAGCGTATTCATCCTTGTCTTCAATCTCGCTCACTACCGGGTCAAGCCCGGCAGGCTCGTCAAGCGCGCTGACTCTCAACGCGTGGCTGTTTGTTTTTCCAGCTCCTTTACCCATTCATTTCGCTGTTTTCTGAGTGTTTCGATTGCGTCGTCCGCTTTTTTCGTTGTGGGCGGCAGCGGGTATGGTCCCAAAGTGTCGTTTGCCGGAATCGACATGGTTGGTGTATCCGGCCATTTTCTGATATTGGGCAACGGTTCCAGGAAATCGCTGAAACAGTGTTCTGTGTAGACATAGCCGTATGTACCCGCTTGGATCGCCTGGTGCGGAAGGATGAAGCCGAATGTGCATTCTCGCAGTACCAGGGACCCCGGTTTGTCGGCTTTTCCGTTAATGCGTGCGACCGGTCCGTTAAATATGCTGCTTTCGAACGTCACGTTAACTCCGGGCCCTATTTCGCACAGCGGGCGGAATCGTTCGTCACTGTCGTGGCGGAACCAGCTCCACTGGCAATCGTCAAAGCCGATGAATTTCACCAATGCCTGTTCCCACTCGATATCGGTTGCCCGAAGCAGTTGGTCGCGGCCTTTTTCATGATTACGCGTTCCCTCGTGGCGAATATTGTTGAGGACAAATGTCCCGGCGTTTCGCCCACCGCCTTCGATGTTGAGGAATACACTGCAACCGGTCATTTGTGCGTTATTAACGGTCAAATTCCCGCCGCGCTGGAAGTCCAACACTTTGTCACACTGGAGGGCGAACAAAAAATTGAACAAATAGTCGACGCCCTGATCGTTCGTGACCTGAAAAAAGGTACCCAAATTACTGGCATGGATATGGGTGAAGGCGTAATCCGCATTACAGATTTCGTTTCGTTTTCTTGCCATTTTGACACCGATATCCGCGCTGTGGAAGATGACATTCGCGATGCGGTTGATGTGATTGCCGGCGGCAACCGACGTAGTTTGGAAAAGGACCCCTGCCCGTCGCTTTTTTTGTTCAGGCGTCAGCTTGCCCCACGGTTGTCCTCTCAGTTGCAGGTTACGGACCTCGGTATGCCCCATGCCGAACATCAGCAGGAGAGTCCCTCCATCGTCGCCATCCCAGAACAGCAGGCTTTTCGGGCCTTCTCCTTCGATCATCACATTTCGTGAGGCCTTATAATCCGCTTCCAGAGTCTCGGTGATGCGGTATTGCCCCGCCGGAATAAACAGTTTGCCGACATCCGGCTGGCGGAGAGTGTTCAGCGCCGCCTGGAAAGCTGCCGAGTCGTCGGCTATTCCGTCGCCCACCGCACCCAGGCCACGGACGTTGATGGTTTTCGCGTGTGCGGTGAGTGTGAGGGCTGTCACGGCAACGAGAGCGGACAGAGTGAATAACGTGCGAGAGATACGTTTTGCTGCCATGCGGGAATGTCCTTTTTATGCGGGTAGTGTGTCAGATGCCCGCGTGAACGCGAGGCCAATCGCCGATCTGGGGGGGCGGGGTCAATTGTCGATTTGTTTTCAGTTTGTTTGAGGTTTTGCTTCGGAAGAGTCGGACTGGTCAAACTCGGGCCACTTCTGGATGTCTGGAATGGGTTTGATGTACTGCATGCAGTCAGACACCTTGTAATAGCCGAAGTCGTTGGTCGAGATTGCGTCTTTCGGTTTAACGTAGCTGAAGCTGCATGAATTGAGCGTCATACTGGCGGGGGCTTTCTCAGTGCCCTCCAGGTGGGCTACCGGCGAATTAAAGATCGATGAATTGAAAACGACGCGAGTGCCTGGTCCGACCTCGCACAGCGGTTTGTCGCGGTCCTCGGTTTCGTTCTGATGCCATGCCCACTGGCAGTCATCGAACCCGTTGAACTGGACAATGGCCAACCTGTGTCGCGAATAGCACCGTAAGAGTTGGTATCTGTTCCGGCGACCGCCGCACCCGGATTCCACACGAACGCCGTTGCATAGAAAGGTGCCCGCGTTTCTTCCCCCTCCGCGAATCTCCAGGAACCGTCCGCATCCCGTCATTTGTGCATTATTCACGTGTAAGTTGCCGCCGTTCTCGAACTCCAGGACGTTCTCTTTGACATTGCAGGCGAAGATGAAATTGAAAAGATAGTCTACTCCTTGAGTGTTTTTTACTCTGAACCCCGTATTGACGTTGGCAAATGTAATAAAGTCAAAATAGTAGTCCGAGCAATTGTGGTCGGATTCCTTCTCCCCCATTTGAATGCCCGTGTCCGCCGCGTGCAGCGAGATGTTCGACATCCGGTTGATCATGTCGCCGGATCCCGGCGGACGACTAATTTGTATCAACGTACCGGTTTTATCTCCACGGAAACACAAGTCCCGAATGACCATTCCGCAATTACCCGTACCGTGAAACAGTGTTCCTCCTTCCTCGCCCTTCCACTGCAGTCGGGTCCCCGATTTTGCTTTGCCCGACAGCGCGAGTGCGCCTTCCCCGCGGATTATCAGACCGCGAGTAACGTTTACGGTAAGCGTTTTGCTGATCGAATAGAGCCCCGATGGAATCAACACTTCGCCGCCGGTACCGTCTCCGGCGCTTGCCAGGTCAAGTGCTTTCTGGATCGCTGCTGTATCATCCGCAACACCATCGCCGACGGCGCCGTACTCCCGAACATTATGAACCACTGCAAAGCCCTCCACGTGACAGAATAGAAGTGTGATGATGAAAACAGTTAGACACGATCTCGTGGGTATCTCTTTTACTCGTGAGTTTTTTGCAATCATTCGTTCTCCAAACGTAGCGGTGGTGGAAAAGAATTGCGAAATGTTGCTCCTCGCAATTCTTGTTCGTCGTTAATCGCCGTCCCAGAAAATGTTGGCACTTTCGTTTCCGGTACCGCCATATCGCGGAATTGCTTTCAAATCGATTTGCGAAATCCATTTCAAGTGACCATCCCAAAAGCCGACATTAACGCCACCGTTATGGCAGAAACAGATTTTGGTGTAGTCATTCCAGGGCCAGAAGATTGCATTGCCGAAATCATTGCTTTCGCTAATGCAGGCCGTTGCCGACGGCCTCTTCAACCGTGTCATCTTACTGCCCTGGTATTCGCAGTCGTTATGCACCGCGCACTGCCTGGATCCGTCTTCCGTGTTCCTGCCGTAATCGGAATACTGATCGTGTTCGTTATTCGGATCTCCTGGCGTCGAACTGCGTGACGGACACGTGGTCAGCTTGGTTCTGAAAGGGTAGTTCGCCTTCGCTAATCCCTTCCACCCGTAAGTATAACTCCAGTGCGATTCGGTGGTTTCCCGGCTGATCAGCATGTTCCACGTTGAATAATGAGCATGATAGCCGCTGATTACTTTATAATACCGAACAGACGGCGCCATGTACCCGTCGAAGTCTTGTGAATACATGTAAAAATACACGCTCGTCTGCTTGAGGTTCGAAGCGCACATGATTCGTTCAGCGGTATCGCGCGCGTTCCTCAACGCAGGCAGCAGAAGACTCGCCAGCACGGCGATGATAGAAATCACCACGAGCAACTCGATCAACGTGAAGTGCCGATTGATCGCGGGCTCGCAGGATGGCCTTGCAGCTGTTTTTTGCCGAATCCGCATATGGCAATGTCCTTTACCTAGGTTGCCGGTCCGGTTATGCACTCCGACGGCGACGCAACGACAACGTCAGTCCCGCCAGGAGCAGTACAACGAAAGACGCGGGTTCGGGGACCGCCGTCAATGTGAATCCGTTCATCGAGACGTTGGCGCCTTCGCCTCGAATGGTCATGCTGCCACCGGCGCCGGCGAGGAAGTCCGTGATGAAGCTGTACTCGCCGTTCACGGAAGGAAGTACGTCTTTCGGCCTGACGTGGGTTACAAACGGCGTGGTGCTGTCACCGTAATACCAGTTTGTGCTTACTGTTCCAGTTCCTCCTGACGTGTACCAATAGCCGTCCCACGACCACAGTTGCACTTTGTACCGCTGATTGGGGGTGAGGTTTGCGAATGTAATGGTGGGATTATCCGCAAAATACAAGTCACTACTCAGCCTTCCCTCGGTGTAATCGCCGCTGTCGGAAGGTACAGGGGAACCTTCACTGTCCGTGCGGTAGCGGTTTTGGTAGCTATCGCCTGTAGCACTGTCCAGTGTAACATCGACGCCATTCCCTGAGAAGGTAGTCGTATTGTACATAACCGTAAAACCGGGTTGCGCCCAGGTCGTTGCTCCCGGTCCGTAGGCTCCCAGGTCAATCTTCATGATCGGTGTGATGAGTCCGGCCTGGACCGTTCCGGCGAGAATGAATGCAAGGGTCATGACCGCGGTTGTTTTTATGAAATAGTGTGAGTGTTGTTTCATGGTTTGCAACCTTTCCTTCTGTTCAGTTAAAATACTGGTTCGGCGGCGGCGCAACGACAGGGTCAGTCCCGCCAGGAGCAGTACAACGAAAGACGCGGGCTCGGGGACCGCGGTCAATATGAATCCGTTTATCGGCACATCTTGATTCGCTCCTTCGCCTTTCAGCGTCACGCTGCCGCTCGGGCCGGAAAGAAAATCCGTTATGAAGCTGTATTCGCCATTTACCGACGGGGCTGTGTTGTAAGGCCGGGTATGTTCGACAATGGGTGTCAGGTCGTCGCCAAGGTACCAGGTTGTGGTTTCGGAGCCCGTGTAATTCATCCAATAGCCATCCCACGACCACAGTTGCAGTTCGTAGCGTTGGCCGGGGGTGAGCCCGGAGAAGGTCAGAGTGAGATTGTCCGTGTACAGCAAATCCCGCGACAGCCGTTCTTCGGTGTAATCGCCGCTGTCGATGGGGTAATCGCGATACCGCCAATCCACGTTGTCTTCCGTTGCACTGGCTACGGTCACGTCGACGCCGTTCAGTGTAAAATTTGTGGACGGCATGTAAATAACCGTGAATCCGGGCTGTCCCCGACCGGCGCCGGATCCGTCGGGACCGAAATCGACGTTCATAATCGGGTAAATGAGATCTGCGTGTGTTGCCGCGACAAAGAGCATTATCAGGGCGATCAGGGTACTTGTTTCGATCAGGTGGTGACGATGCAGTTTCATGATGCTTCTCCTCTTTTCTTGTTACCGATTTACACGAGACATATTTTGCGGATTTACGACGGATTCTCCCATACTCAGTTGGGGGGGGATCATTTTTGTTTCTCGCGCGACATTATGTTCGTGAATCTGCTTCTGCAGCATGCCCCATGCTGTTGAGGCAAGCAGATCAGGCTCCCAGAAAATCTGTGTCAGGGGAACTGGGAAATAAAATTCTTTCCCTGCGTTTGAGGCGGATATAACGGCGAGATCATCCGGCACGGTTATCTCCAGTTCTGTTATGGTGGCGAGAACGATATCGCAAACCGTATCGTCGAGTACGAACAGGCCTTCCGGGCGATGGTCACTCTGCCATATATCCTTGAGTTCATCGCGGGCTTTCTGGACGCAATCCTGGGGCACGGCTATAATCCAGTCCTCCGGAATGAAGAGACCGCATTCTCTGAACCAGCGAAGAATCCGCCCCTTTGCCCGGCGGTTCTGCAAGGCTTCTTTTCCTTCCGCGATAAAAACAGCGATATTCTCGATGCCGGCATCGAAAAACACGCCGATTCCCTGGCGGATCAGTTCTCTGTAGTCCAGGACGACTGAGGACCCGAAATCTTCTTTGTGATGAACAATGGAAACGTGGGGGATTTGAAGTTCACTGAGGTATTCGCCCAAGTCCCTTAATGACATGACGCTCAATACGCCTGTCGATTGTTTGCGGAAATTCCGGTAGAATACTTGTGTTGCCTGGGCGAAATCCTCTTCATCGTCGCCACTGCCGATGCACAGGGCATTCGTGTAGCCGTTATCCGCCACTTCACGCTGGATTGCATCGAGCAGATTTCGATAATAGGTGCACACGGGCGCCGCGAACATGTCCAGGGTCCCCACGACGGTAATCATTGGGGTATGGGTTTTGCATACGTATGTCCCTGATCCGCGTCGTCGCTCCAGGAGGCCGTCATTAACCAGGCCCAGGACAGCTTCCCGGACCGTGGTGTTGCTGACCCCGTATTGAGTGCGAATGTCTGCTTCCGTCGGGAGCCTGTCGCCGACTTGCCATTTTCCCCGCAGTATTTCTTGGCGGAGATGTTCACGCAATTCGTATGTTTTAGTTTGATTTGCCAGTGTCACTTTCATCATGTGTCCTTAATAATCGTGCAAGCTCCCGCGAGTATATGTCCATCATCTTTAAAAAGTTAACGTATTAATATACGAAAAGCAAATATTAATATTATCTTTGCGCTTCTCTTGTGTGTTAAGGATAGTGATTCGCGACATCGATGTGTTTACTCGAGTGTCATGTGGAGAAGTGCGAGGTCATGCTTGGCGATGTCGAGTGATACTTGGTTGTTCTTCACCGGGATCGGCTCGCCAGTTTCCTGGTTGATTGTTTGCTGGATACCGGAGGCATTCAGTTCCGTCATGTTGAGAGTTATCTCATAGGTTCCTGCTTTGCCCAGGTTGCCTATGACGAGGAGTAATTCGTTGTCTGCTTCGTGAACTGTAACCATCAGGTTTTCCGGGGCATCGAGGATATGACGGTTGTTCCAATAGAAATGAGTGTGAGTCTTGCGTCCTTCCATGAACTCCAGCATACGATCTCTGACCGCGATTGCGGTTGCACTGTCCACGTGTGCGTAGACAAAGAAGTGGTGCGGCAGCGTCATGGCCAGGAACGTTCTGGTGAGCCTGGCTTTTTCTACGGGATCCTTGTCGACGCCGGCCACGCCGCCGAGGACAACGGGTATGGTACCGGTCTGCTGTCCTGTGTTGACTGCTCTTATATAGCCCGGCGTAAATTTCTCCTGGCAATCTGCTCCGCCGTACTTCCATTCCCACCCCAGATTTGCCTGTGCGAAGGAGAGCATGGGAAGAGTGTTGCCATTGGTCATGTGCACGTATACAAAGGGATCCATTCCCTTTTCGACCATCATGGCGGCCAGTCTTTTTACCAGCTGTCGTGTTCTCGAAAGTATACCCAGATTCGGGTGCACCTCTCCGTCATCGCCGATGTATCCTTCGCCCATGGGCCAGGTATACTTGGCTGTGGCAAACGAGTTATCCACATAGATGCCGCGCATACCATGGTCGATCATTTTGGCGGCATACCACACCGCATAGTCGCGGAAGGATTGTGAGCAATTCATCGGTCTCTGAAACTGCCATTCGTCGCCGTAGACCTCGTGCTCGGGAAGGTGTCCTGTCCCAGCGGCGGCGACAGAATATGGAATGAGCCGGCAATCCTCACTTCCCTGTTCGTGCATGTCTCGTGCGCGATAGAAACCGCTTTTGACATGGTGGCGGACATACTTTTCCGACGCCCGATGATTGAGGGGGCCGGGGTGGTCCATGACCTTTTTCACCCAGGCATCCACGAAAGCATCATCGATGGTTCCAGTTTTTTGAGTTTCAACGAGCTTATCGATCAATGACCAGTCTTGATCCAAGGGGTAGCGACTTGCCCATCCGTAATGGAAGCCTGCTGAAGCAGTCCACAGGATTGTGTACTTTGTTCGTCCGGGGTAATCGAAATTGAATACCTTTTCTTTCCATCCTTCGGGCATGGGTTTGACGGGGGACGCCATGAGCGCGAACTCGATGTGGCGTTTCCTGTCGAGCGTCAGGGGGCCGTTTAAGATGTTCACTCGGATCATGACTTCTCCATCGTTCCTTACCAGCTCTACCGCGGAGCGTGTATCCGAATGAACCCAGTCCTTATCCCAGTCCGCCACCCAGCAGATTCCGCGGCGTTCCTGGCCGATCCAGATATAGGGTATGAAATTGTCGATGCGTGGTTGGGGAATTCTTCTGCTCTCAAAAACAACCCCGTTTCCCGCGGGTATGATACCGGCGGGGTTTGCGCGTATGTGTTCGCCCACCGCATGAAAGAGTTGTGCTATGTCATCTTTCACGGGTATATCAAGGGCCATGCTGTCTATACTCTTTGCCGTGGCCTTGGGGGTTATGCTCAAACGCAGCGTAAGCAGCCCGTCGTACTCAACGGTGCCGACCGACGTTATATCCATTATCTCGTTTGCGGCGGATGCTTTAAAGCGGACCGTGTGCGGTTGCATCTCTTCGAACTCCACCGGTGCTGTTTCTTTCCATTCCACGGGTTGCCCGTCGGCAACCATTGTCAAGCTTATTGGCCTGCTCAGTATATCTTTTTCCAGGCTGGTCACTTGCGCGGGCAGCCCAAGGGGGCCCAGGCGATAGGTCCGCAGGATGCAGCTGACTTCATTTTTCGAGACATTCAGGGGGGTAAACGGTGGTATGATTACATTACTTTTACCCAACTCGTTGTTTGCCCATTCATAATGTTTCACCACAATGTCTTTTGAGAGCAGACGGTGTTCTGTTTTGTCCGATTCTTCCCTACGCAGGAACGCCCGATACGTTCCCTGCTCAAGCTCTGGCAGGGCCATTACCTTGCGGATCCGCACCGTTTTTGCATCGGTTTTATTCCAATCCTTTTCTGCAATGGTGTACGAGGCGATCACTGCCTCCTCATCCTGGCCTTGCAGGACGATTTTCAAAGGGGGGCCGCTTGCGGTGTCCGGTTCGGCGATTGCTTCAAAGACAAGTGAGTTGATGGTTGGGAACCAGGAGATTTTGCCGTCGATGCTTTCTTGTCCGAGTGCCTGCTTTGCGACTTCCGCGGGGGTCAGTGTCCGGGAGAATATTTTCAGTTCGTCAATCGCCTGTCCGGCACCGCCTATGAGAAAAGGACTCAGTTCGTCACTTTTCAACTGTCGTTCAAACGTGGTCTGGCCCAGCTTCTTGCCATCCAGAAACAGCTCGGCACCGTCTTCGCGGATATTTGCGCATATATGGAACCACTTGCCTTGCTGCCACGGAAAACCGGCGCCGATGTGTCCGTCTCGAATACCGGGGAAATGGTGAAAAAAGAAGAGGAGGAGGCCATAGACCGAATCTTGGATGCCCAGGTAGCCGTTCCCTTTAAATTGTGTGCGCCAGAACGTTGTATACGAATGGTTGTGCGAGGGCTCAGCGTCGCTGGATGGCGGCCTTCTGTCTCGGAACACTTTTACCCAGAACGAGACGGCCCCCGGGATTGGAAGATTACGCTGGTTGTCGTACAGCAGGCGCGCGTTTTCTTTGAAGTAGACGGCCTGTCCTTTTATGCCGTCGATAAAGTCGTAGTTTCCTTCCGCCTCCACTGGTTTTTTCTTGCCTTTTGCAACGGTTGGCAGAACGGTTTTTTTGTCGAAGGGGAGATAGAATGCGAGGTCGGCCTCGGGGAGAGTCCAGAGTTTATCGGGTTTGGGGGTCAAGACCACGGTTCGCTGGTACGCTGTTTGGTTTGTCTCCGCGTCGGTTACTTGAACGGTCAGGACTTCTCTGCCGGCCATGGTTTCACGCAGCGGGATCCGTACCGTTTTCGATGCCTTGCCGGACAGGGAAACCGTTTTCTGTTCGTCAACCAGGGTTTTGTTTCCCGCAAGAATCTTGACGTCCAGCAATGCGCTCAGGCTGGTCTCGCGGGGATTATAGAGATTTATAGGCAAATCCCTCTCGCCATCGGGGGAGGTTCTCGGGGTATCGATTCTCACGGCACACGATTCTTGGTCCAGGCGAATAGCTGCCATTGACTGTGTATCGCCAAAGTGGACGGCCTGTGGTACGGCTGCCTGGTTCCACGGGTTTTTCCAATTACGCACCAAGCGTATTTTCCACGTGGCTGGGAGAATCAGCTCTTCCACGCCAAGGTCTGTCAGAGGGATAGCCAGTTCCAAGTACCAGTAGTCGTCATCCGTGCTGCTTGCCCAACAGATATCCGGATGCCATGTTGCCGCGGGCAGGCCATACCCCGGTTCATGGTGCCGACGATACGACATTCCTGTGGAGTTGACGATCAGCTGGAAGTATCCTTTTCCTTTCGGTCCATCAAGGCTTCTTCCTTTGTCCGGCGGAACGACCCAGAGTTCGACCGAATCGTCCATGACCACCTCAACGCCATCTCGTTTCACATTCGTGATGAGTTGACCGGTCGGCGGCATTTGCGTCCGAAACGCGACATATAGATTTTCCCTGTCATACCCGAACCAGGCTTGGCCCTCTCTAGGTTCGACGGGGTTGCCAAGGCCATGGAAACTGGTGCTTCCCCGCCATTCGTCTGACGTCATGTGTCCGTCAATGTTGGGAGCTGCCGGCATTCGGGGCAACCTTGCTTCAGGATATGGAGTGTCTTGGGCTGAAACAATGCCTGCTGCCAGTAAAAGGGTGATCACCAGGGCGTTTCTATGCATGGTTGGGGGCTCTCCTGGATTGTCTTTGTTGCATGTTTTCTGCGGGCTTGCGCAGTGTGAGTGTGTGTGAAATCCAGGAATAGAATAACTGATCTATTAATCGGTGGCAACCATTGATATTAGTTTTAATCTTCTAAAAGTAATAAATAAAGTGCCGGTATGCGAGCGGATGATGCTGCCGGCCAGCGACCGTGCTGAAACCGGTGCCGATTTTCACGCCGCCAACCGTCGACAGGCTTCTGGTCCACTCGCATTTTGTTTTTTTGTGAAGTATATTTCTGGCTTTTGTAAAGCCCGTTTGGTGCCTGTCGGAGTTCGGAGTTTGTGTGCAGTGAAGGCATGGGGTGACGCGACAGACCGCGCCACGCGGATCCATTATTTTGAACGCACAGTTGAATGGCAGCAGGACGCCACCAAGGTCACCCTGACTGCCCAGGCCAGACATGACGACATCGATTGATCATTATCTAAAGGAGCTTGCGGGACCATCCAGCTGGCAGAACGGACGCCAGGCATTTGAGAAGGGCGCCGTGTTGGATCTGCGCAAGAGTGGTAAGGTTTTCGAGGCACGCGTGGCCAATGTGCATGGCCGCTTTGAACGTGTGACCATTCGCGCGAAGAAGAATGGCTTTGAAACGCGCTGTTCCTGCCCTTGGAAGGCCTCGTTGTTCTGTGAGCATACAGTGGCGAGCCTTCTGCAATTTGAGGAAGAGATTCCCGGTGTTGAGCGTCGCCTCGCGGCTATGGTGCCGGACTATGACCGTGGTCCAGCGGAAGCCGCGGTGCAGGACGGGGAGAAGGGTGGCGCGGTCCGCCCGGGTCGTCGTGACCCGGAAGGGGGGCAGTCCTTGCGTCGCATGCTTACGCAGGCAAGTATGCGCGGTCGTGTTGAGGCCTATATCCATGGACGTGCCCCCTCACTTGACAGTCGTTGGGCGCGTTTGGAGCTTCGTGTGGATCTGGTCTACGACAAGCGCAAGTACTCAGCCAGCAACATCAAGCGATTGGTTGAGATTGGCAGTGGAGCAGGCGGGATGCGGCTTACCGACTTTGGCCTGCAAGAGCAGCAGATGATGCGCTTTCTTCTGGCGCACGCGGAGCCTGTGGGGACGCGTTATGTGCTTCATTCGCATAATGTTGCGGATCTTTTTCACTGTCTCACGGGATTCCCCTCGCTTCATTGCGGCAACGGTCGCTTGCACATTCATCCTGAGCACGCTGAATTAGTCCTTGTTACGGCGAGCAATAACAATCATTACGAGATTTCTCCCCGTTTCCAGCTCTTGTCCCATGGGTTGCTGCCCACCAAGGAACTCAAGGTTATTGTAGGGCGCGGCGGGAGTTGGATTGGTGTTGGCGCCGATTACTGGTGGCTGCCCGGCATTTCCGACGGGAGCTGGATGCGCGGTTTTCTTTCCGGCGAGGTTCTGTCTGTTGCCCCTGACGACTTGGGACGGCTCAGCAAAGCTTGTCAGGAGCGGCGTATACCGGCGCGTGTTGTTCCGGACGGGGATGTTGTCGAACTGCACGCTTCTTTAGGCCGTTGTCGTCCGGTTCTGACTCTGGACTGGCGTGAGAGCGGCATCATCGCCCGGCTTGAATTTGAATATGGCGGTAAGCGGGTGGATTCCAGTGGGCCGGATGTCCTTTGGGAGCGAAAGCGATTCATATCGCGTGACACCGAGGCGGAGGCTTCAGCTGTAAATACGTTGAAGGGGATTGGTTTCGGCCGTGTTCCGGGGAAGCGCGATACCTTTGCCATAAAAGATCCGGAGCAGCTCTGGACATGCGTGAACAACGGATTCCGTGACTTGGGGGACGAATGGCAGGTTTATTACTCGAGTCGTTTTTCGCGCAATCGTGCTGCCAGCGGTGCGTTGGATATGGCGGTGCGGACCGCGACGGACGAGACTCGTTGGTTCGAACTTGAGTGCGAGCTGAAGACCGAAGCCGGCCAGTTGCTGGACATCGACAAAGTGCTTGACGCACTGCATAGTAACTCACGCCTGATCAGGCTGGAGACGGGTGCGCTCGTGGAAATTCCCGATTCACTCAGGGAGTCTCTGAGTCTTCTCCTCGGGCGGGCTGAAGACAGGCAGAGCAATCGCTTTAGATTTGGCAAGAGCGTGGCCGTCCCTGTAAACCGGGCGATTGGCGACTTTTGTTCCGACCGAGAAGCTGCGTGGCAGACTGTCTGCAAGCGGCTGGCCGAACCCGTCCCCGAGGAGGAACTGCAAATCCCGGGGACACTTGACGCTGTGTTACGGAATTACCAGAAGGAGGGAGTTGCCTGGCTGGCAATGCTTGAAGAATGTGGATTCCACGGAATTCTGGCTGATGAAATGGGGCTCGGCAAAACCATTCAGGCGCTGACTGCCATTGCGCGGCGCAAGCAAAACAATGCTACTGGCGCGCCCTCTCTTGTCGTGTGTCCCACCAGCCTTGTCGAGAACTGGTTGGTGGAAGCCAATCGTTTTGCTCCCGCAGTTAAGACGGTGGCAATCCATGGCAGTGAGCGGCACGAGACTATTTCGGAGGTGTCACGTTTTGATTTGGTTGTGACCTCGTATGCGCTGTTGCGGCGGGATGTGAAAGCCTATGCGGATGTCGCGTTCGATTATTTAATCCTAGATGAAGCGCAGCATATCAAGAACCCGGATACTGTCAATGCTCGAACCTGTAAGGCATTGAAGAGCGAGCACCGTCTTATTCTCACGGGGACACCTGTGGAGAATGCATTGCACGAAGTGTGGTCTCTGTTCGATTTTCTGCTGCCGGGTATGCTGGGGACACGACGGCAATTTCGTGAAGAGTATGAATTGCCGAGTGCCAACGGCCACGGACAACAGACATATGCCGAACTGGCTGCGCAAATCCGGCCGTTCATTCTACGGCGGACCAAGCGTGAGGTCTGCCGGGAGTTGCCTCCGAAAATGGAGCAGGTCGTGTATTGTGAATTGCACGAAGGACAGC
Organism: Minisyncoccota bacterium; assembly: GCA_021734725.1. Classification (GTDB taxonomy): domain Bacteria; phylum Verrucomicrobiota; class Lentisphaeria; order Oligosphaerales; family MVZH01; genus JAIPIM01. The sequence continues at coordinate 13,370 of JAIPIM010000053.1, forward strand.
GTCAGCTCTACAACGACATTATGGCAGCCGGGGGGGAGCTTTTGCGCCGTGCACGCGAAGACGGATGGCAAACCAGCCGGTTCGAAATTCTCAGTCTGTTGTTGCGGTTGCGCCAAGTATGTTGCGACCCTTCACTTCTTCCGACCGAGCTGCAACCTGTTGGCATTGGTCCTCTGCCTTCCGCGAAGGGCGATTTGTTGAAGGAAATTATGCTTCAGGCTATGGACAGTAATAGCCGCATGCTCATCTTCAGTCAATTCACTGGGGTCTTGAAAACTCTCAGGGCGTGGCTGGATGAGCAGGGCATAGCTTATGAATACCTGGATGGGTCGACAAAAAACCGGTTGGAGCGTGTGAAACGGTTTAATGCTGACTCGGGGATTCCTGTTTTTCTGATTAGTCTGAAGGCAGGGGGGACGGGGCTGAATTTGACCGGGGCCGATACCGTGATTCACTATGACCAGTGGTGGAATCCCATGGTTGAAGATCAGGCTACTGACAGGACCCATCGTATTGGACAGAATAAGACGGTTACCTCCATAAAGCTTGTGGCAAGGCACACTGTCGAAGAGAAAATCCTTGAGTTGCAGGCTGAAAAACGTGACTTGTTCAATCAATTGCTTGGCGGTGCGGCGGGACGATTAGGCGAATTGAAGCCTGAAGACTTCGAGTTTCTATTGTCCGATTCGTCTTCCGCGGAAACAGCGGTAGAGTAAGTTCATGAAGCCGTGAGAAAACAACCGGCAAAAAGGACTTTTATCTTGCATGCAAACAAGTTACACAAGAACAGGGCCTTAACCCGTTGGGTAACGGGCATTTTTGCCGGTTGTTTTCCCGCAGGGGATTTTCCGTAGCACTGCATCTGCTTCCAAGCCTGTGCCTTGCGTGTATATTCGAGCCGGGAGAACCCATGCCGGTCCTGCCGTGTCTTACGCGTTATAGAAACTACTAATGGAGTGTGAAATCATGAAAGATCGCCCCTCAGATGCGCAGATGACGTGTGTTGTGCACCGCTTCACGCTTACCGAAGTGCTCGTCGTCATGGTTGTTATCGCCATTCTTCTGGCCATTGCCATCGGTACCACACGGCTTGCCTGGCATAAGGCGGAGAACGCGCATATTCGGGCAAATATGAAGAAGCTTGAATTGGCGTTGGACCAGTACAAGCGTGATTGGGGATACTATCCGCAGCAATCGTCTCTGACGGATTTGAACTTTGACCTCAAATCGCCGTCGGGGGACGATTATTTGGACGAATCCACGAAGCCGTACCGCCAGTCCGGAGAAGGCAGTGAGCCTTTCAGGTATGAATGTCCGGGTACCCATAACACGCAGAAATACGACCTTCAGGCACCGGGTGTGGATGGGGACCCAGCTACGGCTGATGACAACATCACGAACTGGGAACGGAATTGATTCCACTTTCAGTCCGCGAGTTCCTGGTCGGGGAACATCATTGCCATCCCGAACTCCATTTGAAACTCGGGATCGGATGAGAGGTCCACGTGTTCTGCTTTCAATGCGATATCGTCGGCAAGAGCGCGAAAGTTTCTTGAGAGCAGCACTGCTTTTGCGCCCATGCTGGCGGCGTTCCCAATGAAGCGGATTTGAGCCTGCGGCAGGGGTGGGAGGAGGCCGATACGACGCGCATTCCGGCGACGAATGAAATTTCCGAACGCCCCGGCGAGCAACACTTCATGAACGTCCTCGATAGCCAGCCCGGCTTTGCGCAGCATGATACCGATCCCTGCCCGGATTGCGCCGCTGGCCAGTTGCAGCTCACGAACATCCTTCTGATACAGGCAGATAGCTTCATCGGTGCCACTGTCGCGGGCGGAAACCAAGGTGAAATCGACAGTGTCGTCGTGTTGCACCAAGCGTTTCGTTACCGCTTGCGGAACAGTTTCGGGCAAGTCCTCCGGAGGGCGGATACGTCCAGTTGAATCGAGCACTCCCAGACGCAGCAGTTCGGCTGTCACATCTATGAGTGCTGTACCGCAGAGGCCCCGCGGCCGTACATTGCCGATGACATTGCAGGAGAGATCGCCGTCTGCGTATACGACTTTCTCTATTGCCCCCTCTGTTGCTCGCATGCCGTTGGTGATTCGCGCACCCTCGAAGGCCGGTCCAGCGGCTGTTGAAGTCGCGAGCAGGCGACCGTTGTGAGCGAGTACGATTTCGCCATTCGTTCCAATATCCACGAGGATGAGGGGTTTATCCGTCACGTGCATGGTGGCGGCCAGTATACCCGCAACGGTGACGCCACCGACGAATCCGCCAATATTCGGAAAGACATAAACACTGCCGTTCGGATGGATCTTGAGCCCCACATCTTC